>CAYSCE010000012.1:0-22784 GCA_964429475.1 uncultured Bacteroidaceae bacterium
AAATTGGAATTATTCTTAATAATATGGTTTTTCGAACTACGACGATTGGGACTTCATTTGTTTTGTTTTGTTTTATGTTAATGTTGCACGGCTATATATTTTAATATCGCAAAACCGGCTCTGAGTGCAGATTTTCAGAGTCGTTTACATATTTGCGTTTTAATGAATTTTTTTCAGCCTCTTTAATAGATTTGTTATCCGGAGCCAAAAGTGCCCTAAAACGCACCATTTGAAATTCCGGAAAATGCGATTTTCTTTAAATCGCTGATATTTAACATGTTGTGTTATTTTCTCAACCAACCTATTAAAACGGCAATATCGGCGGGCGACACCCCACTGATGCGCGAGGCTTGTGCAACCGTAGCCGGATGAATTTTGTTGAGTTTTTCGCGCGCCTCCCACGAAAGATTTTTGATGGTATGATAATCGAACGCTTCGGGCAATTTTACTTTTTCGAATTTGTCGAATTGCGAAGCAAAATCTTTTTCACGGTCAATATAACTTTTATACTTTACTTCAATTTCAAGCGTGTCGTCAAAAGTCCGGTCCGCGGGCGAAAAATGTTCCACGGGTAACAACGACTCTTCGCGCAATAAACCGATTGAAATTTCGGGCCGCAAAATTAACTGCGAAATTTTTTGTCGCTGCGAAATGGCTTTGCTTCCAACTTTTTCAAGAAAAGGATTAATCTGACCGGGTTCGGCGCTGGTTTTTTCGAACCATCGGCTGGCCTCTCTCATATAACGCAGTTTTTCCTCCACTTTTTCCATCCGCTCTTTTCCGGCCAAACCTATTTCGAAGCTCAGCGGAGTTAAGCGCAGATCGGCATTGTCCTGCCGCAACAACAAACGATGTTCGGCGCGCGAGGTAAACATGCGGTAGGGCTCATCGACACCTTTTGAAATCAAATCATCGATTAAAACGCCGATATATGCTTCGTGACGCTTCAAAACCACAGTTTCCAGTTCATTCAACCGGCGATGTGCATTTATACCGGCCATCAGTCCCTGCGCTGCTGCTTCTTCGTACCCGGTGGTGCCATTTACCTGACCGGCAAAATACAGATTGGCCACTTTTTTCGACATCAGGTCAGCAGTGAGCTGCGTGGGTGGAAAATAATCGTACTCGATGGCGTATCCAGGCTGAATAATCCTGGCCTTTTCAAATCCTTCAATTTTCTGCAGGGCGCGATACTGAATATCGAGCGGCAGCGAGGAACTGAATCCGTTTATGTAGTATTCATGCGTGTTCCAGCCGTCGGGTTCTACAAAAAGCTGATGAAAATCCTTTCCGGCAAAGCGCACAATTTTATCTTCAATCGAAGGACAGTAGCGCGGTCCGACGCCATTGATCACGCCGGTAAACAAGGGCGAAAACTCAAATCCGGTGCGTAAAATTTCATGCACTTCTTCGGAGGTATAGGCCAGAAAACAGCTTCGTTGCTTTGCCAGCAAAGGCGTGTCGGTGTACGAAAATTTTTCGGGCTGTTCATCGCCGGGCTGTTCTTTAAGCACCTGAAAATTGATAGTTCGTCCGTCGACGCGCATGGGCGTGCCTGTTTTCAGCTTCGACGATTCAATTCCAAAACCGCGGAGATTTTCGGATAAACTAACCGAAGGTTTTTCGCCAATGCGGCCACCACTGATGGACACTTTACCTATATAAATGCGCCCGTTGAGAAAAGTTCCTGCAGTAATAATGACCGATCGGGCCGCAATAAACAGACCCAGGCCGGTTTCGACGCCGCAAACCTGATCGTTTTTTACCCGGATGCCGGTTACATCGTCGCGCCAGAGGTACAAACCGGGGGTGTTTTCAATGATGTTTTTCCACTCAACACTGAACTGCACACGGTCGTTTTGCGAGCGCGGGCTCCACATAGCCGGGCCTTTCGACCGGTTGAGCATGCGAAACTGTATCATGGATTTGTCGGCCACAATGCCTGTGAATCCACCTAAAGCATCTATCTCTCTGACTATCTGCCCTTTAGCAATTCCACCAATGGAAGGGTTGCACGACATTCGGGCAAAACCGGTCAGGTCCTGGGTAATCAGCAGCACACGGGAGCCCAGATTGGCTGCTGCGGTAGCAGCTTCGCAACCGGCATGGCCTCCGCCAACAACAATTATATCGTATTCCGGAAAAATATTCATTGTTTCACGTGAAACAGGTTGTACATATTTAAGTATTGATCTTCGAACCGGTGTATGGTTTCCTTTTCTTCGGCAGTGGAATCATTCAGTCCGTTGAGGTGCAGCACGCCATGAATGGCATATCGGACAAGCTCGTCGTGTTGCGAGGTGTTGTTTTTTTCAGCGTTGTCAAGAGCACGGTCGGCGCTGATAAAGATTTCGCCACGGATAAAAGATCCCTTGTTATAGGGGAAAGTGATCACATCGGTGAGTGTATCGTGGTTCAGATGTTTCACGTTCATCTGCCAGAGTTCTTCGTCGCTGAGCACGGTAAAAACAATTTGCCCCAGCTGAAAATGAAAATCGGCGCATATTTGCGTGCAAACACGGCTCAATGCGTCGATATGAATGTCTTTTACCCGTTGCTGATCGTCAATCCAGTCAAATCCTTGTTGTCTCATCCTCCTGTTTTAGCTTGGCATCGGTTTTCTGGCCAAAGGCCGTCATTCGGCCCTGGCTGATCTGACTGTTTACAGAAGCCACATTGAAATGTATGGAAATGCAACGTCCGTTGTCACTGAATTCAATTTTATCGCTTACACTCTGAATCAGCTCAATTCCTCTCATGTTTTCGTCGTGGCGGGTATTGAGAAACATCAGGTGGTCAAATCCATCACCTTCGTCGCAGACTTCAAAGATCATTTCTTTATCTGTAATGGAGAAATTCAGGGTAATCCCTTTCGAGGGGTCTTTTTTGTTTCCATGAACCAAAGCATTGTTAAAGGCTTCGGTAAGCGCCACCATGATATTGGCAAAATACGTATCGTTGAGATAATATTTATCGGCCAAAGCCTCTACGAGACTTTCCACCTTATTGAGTTCATGGGCACTGCTTTTCAGCCGTAAAGAGTCCGCATTTCCTTTCATTCCGCTTTCGTTTTATACAGGTATTCGTTCACTTTTTGTTTGTAGTAGGGATTCAGATTAGGTGGGACCGTTTTCAGAATTTCCGAACTGTTTCTTTTCAGACTATTATACTTGAAAAAGGTCATAGGGTTACCATTGTTGAAAATTTTTGCTTCCTCACTCTGGCGTTTGGGATCCTTTTCGCGCTCCATATCAGCCTTTTCCGATTCGAGCAGGCGGGTTTCAATCTGCTTCTGCCGGTTCATGGTCTCGTTGGTCAGACGTTTATTAACCAGATCCTCTTCGGTTTTTTCCATATCATTAATGGTTTTATTCAGGGCCGAACCGTTGCCCCCTTCGCTGTTGAGCTGCTGCTGATATTCCTGCATGGCTTTGCGGATGGCTTCCTGCTGGGCCGCCATTTTGGCCAGCTGTTCGCTGTATCCGGCCTGACCGGGACCTGGTTTCTGGCCGCTTTCCATTTGTTTTTTCAGGCCTTCCATTTGCTGGTTCAGCTGTTCCTGCAACTGGCGAAGGGTTTTTGCGCTGGGTTTGCTACCCTGCCCCTGTCCGGGCTTATTACCGGGTTTTTTGCATGCTTTTGACTTACACTGCCCGTTCTTCTGTTTGTTGGCCTGATCCTGCATTTGCTTCAGGGCATCGCTCAGCAGCAGGGCCAGATTGTTGACCCCCATCATTATGTTCTGCTGCTCCCTGGCAGCAGGCTCAACATATCGATTGTTCAGATTCTCAAGCGCATTTTTGCGGCTGACATTAATTTTGCCCAATTCCTCCATGATGTAGTTGTTAATCATGGGATTACGTTTGGCCAAAGCCGATAAGGAATCATTAATGACCGAAAGACCTTCATCTAAACGCTTCTGTTTACGCAGGTTTTCGTAGTATTGAGGGTCTGAAACCCGCGTCAAACGTACTATTTTCATTAAATACTCCTGATTAAAACTCGTAATCAACAGATTCTCAAGCAGTTCGCGCACAAGGGTCATATCTTCCTCGTTCTGCTCCATCTCGGCTTCCATCATCATCTTTTCAATGTCTTCGGCCAGTTTCTGCATTTGGTCGGCTGCATTCTGCTGCGATTTTGAAGCTTTATTTTCTTTCGATTTTTTCAGATCCTCGAGCGCCGATTTCAGGGTCGAGTCGATTTTCGACATCTGCTCATCAATTTTGTCAATCGGAAAAGGTTCTTCGAGCTCCTGGTTTTTCTTCATCAACGAATCGGTCATTTGCTTTAAATCCTGAAAGGCTTCGTTGAGTTTATTCTGGTCGTTGATTTTTTCCTGAAGCGAATTATCCTTGTTCAAAATTTCTTTTTGTTCCGAACTCTTCTCTTTCAGGTCTTCGGTGAGTGAGTTAATTTTCAATTCAACGTCGCCGCGTTTCAAAAGCTCGATGGTCCGATCCAGATTATTCAGAATTTCGTCATTTTTTTCATTGAGTTTTTCGAGCTGCGAATTCATATTACCCGCATTTTTCTCCATCATTTCGCGCAGCTTTTCCAACATTTCCCTGAACTCATCGTCCATAATCTGGTTCATGAGTTCATCAATCATTTGTTGTTTTTCGTAAATCTGCTCATTAAATTCATTCATATTTTCGCTCATGCGCATACGCTCGGCATTCTGATCGGTAGCTTTCTGAATATTTTCTTCGAGCATTTTTTCGCGATCGAGCAGCTCTTTCAGTTTTTCCTGTTCCTCCCAATTCAGCTTTTTCTTGCCCGAAACCTTTTTCATAAAGTCATCGAGTTCCTTCTGTAACCGGGCAGCTTCGTCGTACATATTCTCGAGACCCTTGTTTACGGCGTCCGATTTTTCATCAATCAGTTTTTCCATTTCTTCCTTTGTGGGCATATGAAAAACAAAAATCTGACTTTTGGCTGCCTTGGGTCCGGCGTAAAGATCGTTGTCAAAAACAGTGAAAAAGTACTCCAGTTTATCGCCCGGTTTCAGGTTAAAAATTGAAAAATCGAAAGCATTATAGAACTCCTGAAAATTAAATTCAGGGTTTATATTAATCGAAAAACTGGAATCGATGACCTTATTTTCGGAGTAGTACCGGTAATCGAATTTAAGTTTGCTGAGACCATAATCATCGGAAATGGTACCGGTAAAATACCTCAACATAAGCATGGTCGAATCAACCTCCTCACGTACCTGAATAATTGGATATTCGTCGGGGATTACCGTAAAAGAGAACTCAAGACTGTCGGCCGCTTTAATATTATTTCGGAAAGAAACTGTTTTAACACTGACATCTTTATCCATTGTTTGCTCAAAGGTAAAATAGCGGATGTCGCGTTTTACCTTTAATATATTACCGTTTTCGATGGCTTTCAGGTTGTCGGCGTCGCGGGTAAGAATCCGAAATTGTATAAATGTTCCACGTGGAACATTTAAAGAATTAATGTTGTTTAATACTTCTTTTTGCTTACCCATATAGGCCGGATAAGAGACATGAAGTTCATAACTGACAATGGCCGGCATTTTAAAAACCGAGATTGTATATTCAGACGATTTAAATCCATCGGCATAAAAACGAAATGGAATATCTTTCTTTACCGACTTGTATGTATATTGAAAAGTGTTGTTTTCACCAACGCTCATTCTTATTCTTTTCTCCCCTTCTTCAATATATACTTCTTCCGGAATTTCACTTCCGCGAAGCTGAACCTCTACGGTAAAATCTTTGTTTTGGGCAATTTCGAACGACTTATTCATCACTACAAAATCAAACGGAGCCGGTTTAATAAATTCGGTATTATAGCGCGAAAGCCTTTCAAGAGGATTCAGCATAAAATCCGGAATGGTAAAACCCATTACAATAAACAGGAGCAACGGAACAATCAATAATGGAAGCCTGCGTAAAGTCCTGCGCGAATCAATAGCATCGATAAAACGGAAAAAAGAAACCTGATCCATCTTCTGACGAATACTGGCAATTAATAAATCCAGACTTACATTTGAATAATTCCCTTCGTGCAGCTCCAGGATATTTAAAATCCGGTCCTTGATCTCGGGAAAGTGTTTTCCGATTACCAGAGCAAATTCCTGTTTGCTCAATCGTTTTTTAATGCCAAATAACAGAAAAATTGGCTGCAACAGAATAGCTGCAAAAAAACCAATATTCAAAAGAATGAAGGACCAGAATAAATAAAACCGAACACTTGTATCGAACCAAAAAGAATATTCAGCAAACGAGAAAGTAAAAACAATCAGAAACAAAACAGCCGTAAAAACAGCAAGCCTTTGCCAAAAAATATTCATGTAATACTTTGTGGCAAATTTTCTCAGCTCGTTTTCCAACCATTTAATCTGGTCCATGACACCTCTAATTTATAATTCTTTTTCCGATTTTGATTGCATCGGCTCTGAAATTTCCCTTCACGAACATGGTGTTTTTCGATCCAGGTCCATCCAACTGTTTCTTCGTAGCCTGAAAATTTCCGAAAAATGCAGCCAGTGAATCAAACCGGGTACACCTGATTTCGATTCTATAATCCGGAAATTCCACCTTATCGGTCAGATATGAATTATACCCTGTTTTGTAATTCGAAGTAATTTCCACCAGTTTATTTCCACTCACTTCTCTTTTATCGGTTTTCAAACTATCGCTGTCAAGGATGATAATATCGCCCTTTTTCCATACATGATCCGAATTTCGCAAATCGATGGAAAGCGTATAATCCAATCTTTGACCAACACAAAAAACCTGAAAAATCCAACCCGAACTATCGCCTTCAATGATCTCGAACGCTATCGTGTCGCCTTTGATAACTTCATCATCAAACATACTGAAACAGGAATCTGAAGGCATAATATCAATCCTGAATTTCGACGCGACCGGAATCGGCTTTTTCTCTGCCTCCGGCTTTCCCCTGAATAAAGATATCGCTGCCAATAAAATCAATACACCCAGTACTGAAAAAATCAGAATCTTATGCCATGCCTTTAGTTTGATTTTTTCCATGTCAGAGCATTTCTTTAATACTTTCACTCAAGCGACGGATACCTTCAACATTATCCTCCAAAGAACTAAACGAAAAATTCAGGCGCATCGTATTATGACCCGAATCGTTGCAATAAAAAGCGCGACCAATGACAAAAGCAACATTTTTTTCTACCGCCTTCACAAACAATTTTTCGCTGTCGATATGTTCCGGCAATGTAATCATCAGAAACAAACCACCCTCGGGTTTGACCCAGCTGACACCCTGCGGCATGTACTTCTGCAAAGCATCGAGCATACAGTCGCGCTTCTCTTTGTACTTTTCAATGATAAGCTGCAGGTTTCTGTCGTAAAATCCTCGCTCGAAATATTCGGCAACGGTCATTTGCAAAAGAGCTGAACTGCACAAATCGGCAATTTGCTTGATGGTTACAAATTTATCAATCCAGTAAGCGTCGGCAATAATCCAGCCCAGACGAAAACCCGGAGAAAAAACTTTTGAAAATGTGCCCAGAGTTATGACCATGTTACGGGTATCGAGCTGTTGAAACATGGGCTGACTTTCGCCTTCGAATCGAAGTTCCCGATATGGCGAATCTTCGATAACCGGGAGGTTATATTTATACGCAATGTCCAGAATTTCGCGACGACGCTGAACACCCATGGTTAAGCCTGCAGGGTTCTGAAAATCGGGAACAACATAAATGAATTTTGGTTTTTTTCCTTCCTGAATGGTTTGCTGAATAGCTGCATCGAGCTTAATACTACTCATTCCATTCTCGTCCATTTCAATTCCACACAGGCTGGCTCCGCTGGCCGAAAAAGCATTTAATCCACCCAGATAAGAAGGTAGTTCGCAAAAAACAACATCACCCGGATCAATAAACACTCTTCCGCAAAAATCGAGTCCCTGTTGCGAAGATGTAGTAACCAGAATATTACTTTCCGAAATTTTTAAACCCTCAAGCTTATTATAGCGCTTAACCAGATGACCACGCAGACGCATATCACCTTCGGTGGTTCCATACTGAAGCGCCATAGCTCCGTTTTTTTCCATCACCGAATTGAGACATTCCTGCACATCGTTGTAGGGAAAAAGTTTCGGATCGGGAAGACCACCGGCAAAAGAAATTATCTCCTGCCGCTGGGTAAGTTTCAGAAGTTCACGAATAATGGACTTCTTCATTTTCTTTACATTCGAAGACCACAAATGATCAAAATTCATTTCCATAATATCTTATTTTAAAGTCGGTGTAAAATTGAAATTTCACTTTCCTGTAAAAACCGCCATTCGCCACGTGGCAGATTTTTCTTTGTCAAAGGTCCAAACATGGTGCGGTCAAGTTTAATCACATTGTAGTTGAACATTTCAAAAATTCGTTTAACAACATGATATTTTCCTGAATGCAGTTCAATTCCCACCACATTCTTCTTGTCGGGATCGGCCCAGGCAATTCCATCAACCGGAATAAAATCATCTTCGATGGTAACACCCTGCCCTATTTTTTGCATATCCTCTCGTGTGATATTTCGGTCAAGGGTCGCTTCGTACACCTTTTTTATTTTATGCGAAGGATGCATGAGACGTGTTGATAAATCGCCATCGTTGGTAAGCAATAAAAGTCCGGTGGTATTCCGGTCGAGCCGGCCTACCGGATAAACTCTTTCGCGACAGGCACCCTCAATAATATCCATCACAGTTTTTCGTCCCGACGGGTCGTCGGTGGTTGTAATGGTATCTTTTGGCTTATTGATTAAAATGTACACTTTTTTCTCCGACTTCATTTCGCGGCCGTCAACGGTTACTTTATCACCCGGTTTTACTTTATATCCCATAGTCGTGATAACTTCGTCGTTGACTTTAACAACGCCGGTTGAAATTAACACATCGGCCTCGCGGCGCGAACATATGCCGCTGTTTGCAATATATTTATTCAACCGGGTTTCTTCTTTATCTTTTCCGGTCGAAGAAATTCTTTTTCGGGTAATTGATTTTTCAAATGAACGCGTCTTCCGGAATTCACCTCTTTCAGCACCATCATGATTCCTTGTTTTACGCTCAATATTCCGGGAATTTCCACGTGGATTTTCATCCGTTGAATTCTCGTCGCGATATACGCGAGGTCTCGACTTCTTAAAATCCTTATCTGGTCTGGCTTTCCGGGGATTATCGGACCAGGACGGTTTTTCCGGTTTTTCCGGAATATTTTCGGATGACCTTTTTTTCAACACCGGTTTTGAACTTTTTTTCCAGGGTTCTTCCCCACCCTTTTCATCCGATGAGCGACGGAAAGGTTTATCGTTCGACCGGCGGAAAGTTTTTCCGTCGTTGCTGCTTTTCTTAAAAGGCCCTTTACGGTCACGGCCACCGCCACCCGTATTTCTGTTTCTGTTGTTTTCCATAGAGTAATTATCAAGGCAAACTTACTGAATTTTGTTGAAAAGTATGTAATAAAACAGAAATGCCGTACACCCGGAAGCGACGGCAATTCTGATTTTCAGCAAGCAGAAGCTATTAAATAAGATTCAGGCGGCTGAAGAGTTCTTTGCGATACAGGCCACCAATAGGAATAACTTTCATTTTTCCTTCGATAACGAGATCGGGATATTTGATTGAGAAAATTTTGTCGAGACGAACGATGTATGAACGATGCACACGTACAAAATCCTTTTCAGGAAGAATGCGCATCATTTCTTTCATTGTGGTATGTGTAGTATAGATATTATCTGCGGTGTTGATAACCACATAATCTTTCAATGCTTCAACAAAATAAATTTCTTTAAAATTCACTTTGTTTAAACGATAGTCAGCACGAACAAAAATGCTTTCTTTATCGTCTTTATTCAGGGCGATAGAATGCAGCAGATTACGTTCTTTTTTCAGTTCCATATCGCTTTGGTGCTTGTTGAGCGCCATTTCGATGGTGGTGTGAAGTTCTTTTTCCTTAAATGGTTTAATAATATAACCATAAGGAATGGCTGATTTTGCTTTTTCGATGGTGGTTTCATCGGCATAAGCGGTTAGGAAAACAACCGGAATGTCGTAGCGTTCGCGGATAATTTCTGCAGCCTGAATACCGCTCATATCGCCTTTAAGCATAATGTCCATAAGAACGAGACCCGGCATGTTTTTTTCGACTTCAGCAAGTGCTTTTTCACCCGATGAAACCACGGCTGCAACCTGGTAGCCAATATTATTCAGAATGTTCTGAATATCTTTTGCTACAATGGTTTCATCCTCAACGATCACGATTTTTATTTTACTCATTTTAGTCTATTTTAGAAAGTTTGACAATTAGTTGCATTTCAGCTTTATCAAAATGGGTTTTTATTTCACCACTCACCTGCTCCATCAGATCTTTCAGCGAATTCAGTTCGGCCGAACCTTCTATCTGGCCAGCCATGCGCTGAAAGATATCCTTGTTAAAACTGATGTTGATAACCATGGTGTTTTTGTGTAGCCATTTTAATAGTACAAAATTACAAAATTTATCGCTTAATTTGTCGACCAATTGATATAAGACTGTTAATATTTCATTGAAAATCAGACCTATAGGCACCGCATCGTTTAAATCAACCACTAAGCGCCTGAATTCCGGATGAAATCGAATGGCCGAAAGACTAGATTCTGAGCCATGTTCGCGTATAAAATTGTGCTGAATTTTCTGCAGGTAATCGTACAATTTTATCGAGTTGTAATTTTCTGCATCCATGTAAAAATCGTTCACTACAGCCATAGAAACAAGCCGACTTTTGACAGCATTGATTGCCTTTATTGATGCGGGATCCGAGATGTTTGACATACAATGATTCAGCATGCTGGAAATGATCTGATAGTTATTTTTTACACGATGATGTACTTCGTTTATTAAAAGTTTGTTTTCATCAATGGTTTTCTTTAGTTTGTTTTCGGTATCTATCCTTTTAGCTATTTCAATCTTCAATTTTTTATTATGACCTTCCAGCAGCTGTTTTTTAACCAGCTCTTCCATCAGTAATTTTTCGGTCGAACTGTTGCGAAAAACAATCTGAAACGCCTGTTTTCCCTGGTAATCGACCAGAATTGGTTTTGTTGTAATCACAACCGGTGTTTTGGTATCAGCCGGAATAATGGTATAATCCATAAAACCAACATCTTTTCCATTGCGTGTTTCAACCTGCCTGGCGACTATGGAACTCAGATCTCCGGCGCTCATGACTTTTGAAAAATCAATGTCTTTTACTTTTTTAAATCCAAGAATTTTGAGCGCTTCGGGATTGGCATAAAAAACCTGATGTTCATCGCGGATCAGAATACCATTGGGCATATTATCAACCATCATTTTATGCTTGGCTTCGCTGTTTTCAAGAGCCATTTTACTCTTTTCTCGCTCGGTAACATCGATAAATAAAATGATATGATAGGTTTCCTGATGGACCATTCTTTTTCGGTTAATTACATCGATAAACAGCTTTCCAAGCTGAATGCAGTGTTTCCGGCTTCCTTTGCCGTTATATTTCAGTTCCGAAAACAATTTTTCTCCCAGGAAACTGCTGATACAATCCGAAGGCAATACACCTGAACGACTGATCAGATCGTTGAAAGAGGTATTGGCGTATTCAATTTTTCCATCCAGATTTACCTGAACAACGGCTACCGGCATATCATCAAGCATGCGTGTCAATTCACGGCTTTTATTGCTTAATTCAAGCAGGGCTGTTTTATCTTCGGTTATTTCGCTGATGAGGGCAACTATATAATTATTCCGGTGAACCAGTTTTGCCCTGAAATACCGAAGTTGTGCATTGATTTCGAGACTATATTCAAACGTAATATCTTTCTTTTCAAATACACTTTTCTTCAGGTTCTGAATGCATAATATCTTTATCGGTTCAGGTAAATTGCTTTTGGTTAAAGTATGGCCTTTGCGCAGGTTGAAAATGAGATTAACGTCAATATCGCGCGATTCATTGATCTCGGTTATTTTCAACTTATGGTCGAAAATAATAATGATACCCGGAAATGCTGAAACCAGATCACGAAGCGATGCGTTCTTATTTTCAGGCTCCGACATAACTTCCAATGACTGCGAATGATCAAATAAAAATAAAATTTTCTGGTCGTTTGACGCTTTTTCCATGGTATAAAAGAAATACCGGAGCTTTCCGCCTTTTTCCTTTAAAACAATAAAATTGTACCAGTCTTTTTCCGGACGATTCAGAAACTTAGATGCATTCAGCATTCCAAGACGTTTGTCAGTAGCAGAAATACTTATTTCGGTGATATTAATTTTATCAACTATTTCTGATCGCGTATATTTCAATTCAGATATAAATACGTCATTAACATCACAGATGACATTATTCCTGTCGAGCACAATAACCGGAGCCGACATGGAAAAAATATGAGTCTGAGATGAGTTAAAAAGACGATCGTGTACAGATTTACTCATGCTGCATAATTAAACCAAATGCTAAAATAAATCTAAATGTATTGAAAGTCAAGCCAATCAGTACTCTTCTGTGGGATCTAATTCGGGTTTAATAATCACATTATTGTATTTTATCTCTATTCCTTGCCTGTACGTAGTAATTAAAGATAACGATCCATCGGGTAAAAAATATTTCCATTCGCCATTTCGTACACCCGATGAATAATATCCTTCAACTCTTTTTGACCCATCGGGGTAATACCAGGTATGTTTGCCTTCGGGCAATCCATCAGAAAATTTACCTTTGAAAATCAGCTTTCCATCGGTCTTTGAACGTTGTTCCCACCAGTCAATTTCAACCCCGTCCTGATACGTACCTTTTTCAATCACATCGCCAATGGCATAATACCATTCGCCTGTTTCATATCCATCCACATACATGCCTTTGACCAGCACTTCGCCGCTATCGCTGTACTCAACGTATTCATCCTGCAACTCACCATTGCTGTAATTTTCCTTTTTCAGCAGGTTTCCGCTTTCGTAATAAAAATTCCATTCACCATCGGGATTTCCTTTTGATGTATAAGAGCCTTTCTGCTCAACGATCCCCGATTTATGATAAAACACCCAGGCTCCTGCGCGTTCGTTGTTTCTGTAAGCTCCAGAGGCCATTAATTCGCCTGTTTCGTAATACTCTTTCCAGGGACCCTGTTTTTTTCCGCTCTCATCAACAATACCCTCACCTAAAATAATTCCCTTACTGAAAATATAGCCTTTTACAATTGTTCCGGTCGAATCATATTCGCGACGGATACCATCTGGTTTATTTTGAAAATAACTGCCCTCAATTTTTATAGTTCCATTCGGATAATAATCGCGGCGTATCTCAAATTCCTTCAGCTCTTCGGCAAACAGTACCGGTTCGTCATTGATATATTTTTCAATGCTGAGCAACGTGCCTGTTTCATCATATTTCTTTAAATAACCATTTCTTTTTCCATTCAGATATGTGATTTCCTGTTTCACTTTTCCGTTGTCCCAAAATTCTTTCCAAAGCCCCTGTTTAAGCCCTTTTGGATCTAAGCGGTTGATATGTTCCCGGCTGATTAAAAAACCTTTTTTGTACTCACAAATTAAAATAATGACACTGTCGCGGTTATATTCCAGCGAAGTGCCGTGTTCAAGCCCGTTTTCGATGGGAATATAACGTTTGAGTTTTCCATCGCTATACAATGTTTTTGAATATTTTTCCCTGACATCATTTACAAAATAATCTTCCAGCACTTCGTCTTTCAGATAAGTTCTTCTGATGCCATTTTTAAGACCATTTGCATAGGTAATTTCAGAAGCAACCGTACCGCTGTCGCTGTAAAATTTCCAAAGACCATCGAGCATAAAATTCAGTCGATTTCCTTCTGCTTTTAATTGTCCGTTTTCATAATATGCTTTCCAGTATCCATCGGGTTTTCCGTTGCGTAGAAAACCACTGGACGAAATTTTTCCATCCGGATAAGTATATGAAACAGGCACCAGAGATGAATCAGTCTGACCCGAAATCACCTGCAACAAACAAAAACTCAATATGACCAGAAAAAAAGTCTTCATATCAGCTCATTTCAAGCATTCTTTTCAATGGAATAACAGCTCTTTCAATTATTTCACTTGATAACGTGATTTCGTTATTTTCATTTTGTAACACCGCTTCAATTTTATCAATGGTGTTCAGTTTCATGTATTCACAATCGTTGCAATTGCAGGTTTTATCGGCCGGAACAACAATAAATTCTTTATCCGGAGAATATTTTTTCATCTGATGAATAATACCACCTTCAGTTGCAACCAGATATTTCAATGATGAATCGGTGCGCGTATAATTCAACAAAGCTTGTGTTGATCCGATATAATCGGCCATTTCGAGAATAGCACCCTGACATTCGGGGTGTGCAATCAGTGGTACATCGGGATGTTGAATTTTCAGCATCACAACAGTTTCGGCCAGTAACTGATTATGCACATGACAGCTGCCTTTCCACAATACCATATTGCGGCCGGTTACCGAATTGATATAATTTCCCAGGTTTTTATCGGGAGCAAACACAATTTTTTCATCAGCCGGCAGCTGATTGACAATTTTCATAGCATTGGTAGAGGTAACAATGATATCGGACAATGTTTTAACGGCCGCCGAAGCATTTACATATGTAATAACCGTATGACCGGGATACTGTTTTAAAAATTCAGCAAATTCATCTGCCGGGCATGAATCGGCGAGCGAACAACCGGCATTGAGGTCGGGAACCAGTACTTTTTTAGTCGGATTCAGTATTTTTGCAGTCTCGGCCATAAAATGCACACCAGCAAAAACGATGATATCGGCATTGGTTTTTTCGGCCTGCTGAGCCAGTGCCAGACTATCGCCAACAAAATCGGCCAGTTCCTGAATTTCGGGAACCTGATAATAATGAGCTAAAATGACCGCATTTTTTTTTCGGCGAAGCTCATTAATATTATTTATCTTGTTTTTCATTTAGAAAAATTAAAAATTGAATCATAATAATAAGGGCTGTGAATTGGTTGAAAAAACAAATAACAAAAATTTGGAAATGTGTTTTATCAGGTTTTGTTCACCATTTTTACATCCTTATTCACTACAAAAATAACTGTTTTTCTGGTAAATGACAATGTTTTCAACAATATGTTGATTACATATGTTTTAATAAATTGTATTCGTTTCAACCAGGAGCTTTTGGTTAATAAACCGTTTGAAAGGCTTTAATATTTAGGGAAAGATTATTTTGTTTTGTTGATAATGACTGTGGTATATACAGAAAAACGGAATCATGAAATTTATTTATTGATTTTTTTTAACAGACGAATGAATAAAGGTTGATAATGTTGTTAAGTTATTAAACTACAGACTTTTTAATATCATATAATCCAAATCATAAAAAATTTCAGCTGCACAATATTTTAATTAACACACTGACTATTATTTTTTTTCGCGCTTTTAACAGCAATGTTCGTAATTGTTAATAATTTTGCAGCAAATATTTAAACAATGAATATTCAACATATTGTAATTGCTTCGGATCATGCCGGGTATAAACTGAAGAAAAAAATTCAGAAACATTTTTCCAAAAGTATTTTTTTTACCGACATGGGTACCACCTCGGAGGAAAGCTGCGATTATCCCGACTTTGCTCATGCAGCCAGTGTAGCCGTTACCCGTGGTGAAGTAAAAATGGGTATTCTGATTTGTGGTTCCGGAAACGGAATGGCTATGGCGGCCAACAAGCATTCCATGATTCGTTGTGCCCTGGCCTGGAATGTTGAAATCGCTCAGCTGGCCCGTCAGCACAACGATGCCAATATGTTATCAATACCAGCCCGCTTCATCAGCGAAGAAGAAGCATATAACATTATTGAAGCTTTTGTCAGTACAGAATTTGAAGGAGGTCGCCACGAAAGACGAGTGGACAAAATTTCGGAATTTTAAAAACTGTCGTATTATTATTAATTTCGCATCAGAAGATTTGCTGACTGATTGGGTCATGCATTTCAGCAATAAGCCTTAAAATGAATACAAACGGACTGAATGTTTTTAAAAATCAGATAGCTGAAAAGCTCAACAATGCTGAGCTGCAGAGCGTATTGAAAAAAAACACGGCCCATTACGAAGCCAAATTTACTGAAGGAATAAATCAGTTCGACGATCTCGAAGGTTGCCGCGAACGCCTGTCATATATTAAAAAAAGGACACTGAACAATCTGGATAAGTATCTGCTTGAATTCGAAAATAAATTTATCCGCAATGGTGGCGCTGTATACTGGGCCGATACTACTGAAGACGTTATCCGCATTTTGGCTGAAATACTGCCTTCCGAGCCAGGTCTGATTGTCAAGTCAAAATCCATGACCAGCGAAGAAGTCGGCTTTAATGAAGAAATTCTGAAACGCGGCGATGAAGTGGTAGAGACCGATCTGGGCGAATTTATTGTGCAGAAAATGGGGCAGAAGCCCTCGCACATTACCGCGCCGGCCATACATTTATCGCAGAAACAGATTGCACAGTATTTTCAAACCCATTTCGGAACACCGGAAAACGCAAGCGCCGAAGAATTGACCGGTTTTGTACGAAAGCTGCTGCGCGATAAATTTACCAGCGCGCATGTGGGTGTAACCGGAGCTAATTTTCTGATTGCCGATACCGGATCGGTGGCCATCACCGAAAACGAGGGCAATGCTTCGTTGGTGACGGCCTGGCCCAAAAAACATATTGTCATTGCGGGAATCGAAAAAATAATTCCGTCGCTGCGCGACCTGTATTTGTACTGGCCCATGCTGGCCTCGCATGCCACGGGGCAGAAAATTTCGTCCTACAATCATATTATATCCGGCCCGGCCCGAAGTGCCGAATTGGATGGCCCCGAAGACATGGCAGTTATTTTATTAAACAACAACCGTCATCGTTTGCTCGAAGATATGGATTTGCGTAATGCGCTGAATTGTGTGCGTTGCGGCGCCTGTCTGAGTGTTTGTCCGGTGTACAGACGCATTTCGGGTCATGCTTATCCTTTGGTGTACAGTGGCCCCATTGGGGCTGTAATTGCGCCGCATCTGAATCCCGATGATGGTTTGTCTTTTATTTCTGATGCATCCACTTTATGCGGCAGATGCACACAGCGCTGTCCGGTGAATATTCCGATTCACCAGCTGCTGTTGTACAACCGGCATCTGGCGGTATCGACAAAACAGGTCAGCGGCCGTGAATACCGGTTGATGCGAATGATTTTCAAACGCATGAAAGTTCGGAAAAACATGGATTTTCTGACACCGAAGCTGAAAAATTTTACGCTGCGTGTTGCCTTCCGCAAAACATGGCTGCGTCATCACGGACCGCTGAATATTCCTGAGAAAAGCTATAATGCTGAAGTGCTCGAACGCACCATGAAAAAACAATAATCCGTTTTTTTCAAATAAACAGTTTAATAAAATAGCTGGTAAAAATAATGACCAGCAAGCCGGCGCCGGATCTTTCAATCCATTTGCGGCTGATAAAGTTTTTATTGATCAGGTGAAAACCGAGCAACCCCAGAAATATTAAAAACGGAATCAGGGGCGGATACATATGAAAACTGTCGGTAAACCGGCCTTCGATCAAATACAACAAAGAGCGCTGAAAGCCGCATATGGGGCAATCGATACCGAACAGGCTTTTGTAAGCACAGGGAAATAAAAAAATATCGTTTACGTACATAATTAAATAAAAAAAGAGGGAGAAAAGACTCCCTCTTTTTGTAATAAGTGAGAATTAGTGACCCATATTCCAAAGAGTCATAGTGGCACTTCCAAGAATTGCAACCCAGATTAACCAGTAAATGGTATAGAGGGCGCCCAGGATTGTACCAATGATTGACATGATATAGCCGGCATTGAGCGAACCATATCCGTCCCAGATAGATGGGTTTTCCTTGTACATTTTTCTGGGTTTGCCTGACATAACCAGACCAACAATACCGAGAATAATACCAATAAAGAAACAGCTGAACACGATGGAGCAAATACCCATTACGAGAACAACGGTTGCATTGGGCAACATTTGCTTCTGGCCGGGCATACCGCCCATAGGCTGGTTGTAGCCGGGAGGAGGAGTCTGCTGTGCCTGTGAGTCAGCGCCACAAACGTGGCAAAAGCGTGAACCTGGTTTCAGTTCGGCGTTACATTTTGGACAAAACATAGGTTAAAATTTTAGGTTTGTGTGACAAATTTGCTGCTAATATACATATATTTTTTTCGATATTCAAAATGAATATGAACAGAGGTAAATTCATATCGCATTCAGGTTAAAAAGCCCTGAAAAGCAGAAGATTAATGATGAAAAAAAATCAGCCGGTGTATCGGTTCAGGATATCAATTACCTTTGGTACATAAGGCTGACCAAAAAGATTGAGGTGAACCAGCAGCGGATACAGATTATAAATATCGGTTCGTTGCCGCCAGCCGGGTTCCATTGGAAAAGCCTCGTTGTAGTTGGCATAAAAATCATTCGGAAACCCGCCAAAGAGTAAAGTCATGGCAATATCCGATTCGCGGTTTCCAAAGTAACATGCCGGATCAAAAATGGCAGCTTTTCCACCGGGACCTGCCATATAATTGCCAGCCCACAAATCGCCGTGAATCAGAGCCGGCTTTTCTACGGGGACCAGATCCGGTAGTTTTTTATACAAAAGGTTTAAATTTTTATCAAGGGTAGGGGAGAGTAATTTATTTTTTACAGCCAGGTTGAATTGCACGTTTATTCTTTCTTCAATAAAGAATTCATTCCAGGTAGAATGAAAGGCGTTGCTTTGTCGCAACGAGCCAATATAATTGTTGAACTTCAATCCGAATTGTCTGGAGGAATTTTTGTGCAGCAGCGCCAGTCGGTACGCAAAGTTTCTCCAGAACTCATTTTCAGGAATATCCGGTTCCAGAAATTCCATGAGCAGAAAATTGGTGTCCCCGCCATCGTTATCACATAAAATGGGTTCCGGAATTTTCAGTTGTGTGTGGGCATTGGCCAGCAGCTCCAAACTTTTTTTTTCGGATTCAAACATGCCGGCGTATTGGCTGCCTGAAAAATACTTGACAAAAAATTTGCCCTCAGAAGTGTCAATTACAGCTGCCGAACAAATATTACCACCCCCAACCTGCCTGAAAGAGAGAATTTTCAGATCGGGATAATAATAATACAGTTTTTGCGCTATTGCAGCAGCAAGTCCTTTCATTTTCCGGGGGGTATAACCTCACAAATATAAATAAACTACCTTTGTGGTGCAAATTTTTATCGTATGAAGTTTCTTTTTCTTGTTTCAGCTCTGTTGATTTCATTTGTTGTATCGGCTCAGAACACCGATAAATACAACACTACCAAGCATGTTCAGCAACATGGTATGTCCGATCCGAAAGGATTCCCCATATGGGAAAATTTCGAAGATCTGCTGATGCCTCCCACCGGCTGGCAGCTACTGTCGGGCCCGACACCCGAAACATGGGACACCGCTACATTCGATCCCCTCTGGGGCAGCGGCTATGTTCGGTGTATGTACGACGAATCCCTGTCGGGAACCCAGAATGAATATCTGATTACCCGGGTGATTGACCTGAGAACCTTTACCAATGCAACACTGACATTTAATTTTCAGTTTTCGAAATACTGGGGCATCAGTCCTTATGATAACTATGATTTACTGGTACTGGCCAGCACCGACAGTGCGCAGACTTTTCCGGATACCCTCTGGACTGAGCTTAGCATCGATACAGCTACCTGGAATAGTTATATATGGACGCCGGCTACCGTTGATCTCTCGGCATATATCGGACAGGAGAAATTTGCACTGGCATTTGTGTATACCGGTTTCGACGGCGCCGAAGCTTCACTCGATATAGTTTCAATAGAAACCGTTGGCGGAATGGATGAAAACAAACTGTCACTACGGGTATATCCAAACCCTGCTGAGAATACAATCAATATTGAATCGGGCAACAGCGGGCAGCTGACCATGACCGATCTGCAGGGCAGAATTGTTTTGCAGAAGGATTTCGATGGAAATGAAATGCTTGATGTAACCTCCATTGAACAGGGCCGTTATTTTGTGTCGCTGCGGACCGAAAACGCAGTTCAGAATATTCCGGTCATTATTATGCATTGATTAAAGCCTCCAAATACTGAAAAAGCCCGTTTCTGACGGGCTTTTTTCTTTAAAATGAATCAGTGTCCCGTTTATAAGAAAATTATTTCTGCTTTCATGTTTTTAAAAATTTACTTGTAACAATTATTACATCATCGCGTCCAAGAAGCATTAAGCATGTAATAATGAATTCAAAAACTACTTTTCTTTTTATCAGGATAACGTTGTTGTTGTTGTCCATGGGCGCATCAACAATGCTGTTGCGGGCACAATCCAATGCTGCCGACTCACTTACCTGGGGCGCTGAATATGATTTTATGGCACCCCGCATTGGTCAGTGGCACAGTGTGAATATTGACGGATACGTGGCGCATGGCCGTTTTAAACATTCGCTGATGTTTGCGCATATAAATATTAACGAGCATCATCTTACAGCAGAATCTTTTTCACAAGACAATCTGAATGCATTCGGATACCGCTTCGAAGTTTTTTCGCACAAGCAGCTGAAACGCTGGAGCACCGGTCTGATGCTGCTGTATTCCATGCACGATGTTGTTTCGTCGGTGAATGGTCAGGCCGGAAAATTCGACACTTTTTTTCTGGGGGTACCCATCGGGTATACCTGGGTTTTGTGGAATCATCTGACCATCAATCCGGGCATCAGCATTCTGTTTCCGCTGACTAATCACTCTGTAACTATTGGAGGCGATGTTGTGGAGCAGGCTCCGTGGGGTCTGGAACCGGGAATTAAAATGGGCTGGAGATTCTGAAACAGTCTGTAAAACACACTCAAATATTTTCTGATGATTAAATGAATTTGTTTATGTCGGGCTTTTCCGACATAACTAATGTTGGTTTTTGAATAACAAATAGTCATTTTTATAGTCAAGGTCTTTTCTGGTTGAAAACAACTGAAATAGTTCATTTCGCGTTATTATCGTATTTTTGAACTTTCAAATACTATGAACTTTTCGATTCAGCATACAAGCGGAAAAGCGCGCGCGGGCGTGCTGACCACCGGTCACGGTGATATTCTCACGCCTATTTTTATGCCGGTGGGTACACTCGGCGCGGTGAAAGGCGTTACCTTCGATGTGCTCCGCAACGATATTCAGGCGCAGATTATTCTGGGCAATACGTATCACCTGTATCTCAGACCCGGCGCAGGAATTCTGCAACAGGCCGGCGGACTGCACGGCTTCAATGGCTGGGACCGTCCCATACTGACCGACAGTGGCGGTTATCAGGTGTATTCGCTTTCAAAAATCCGCAAGATTACCGACGAAGGTGTTGTTTTCCGGTCGCATATCGACGGCAGCAAGCATCAGTTCACACCCGAGAATGTAATGGACATGCAGCGTGTTATCGGTGCCGACATTATGATGGCTTTTGATGAATGTACGCCTTATCCGGCTGACCGGAAATATGCGCAGAAAAGCATGCAGCTGACGCATAAATGGCTCGAGCGATGCTACAATCATTTTCACAAAACAAAGCCGCTCTACGGGCACGAACAGGGCCTTTTTCCGATTGTGCAGGGAAGTGTGTATGAAGACCTGCGCGAGCAATCAGCAAAATTTATCAGTCAGTTCGACAGCCCGGGTTATGCCATTGGCGGATTGAGTGTGGGTGAGCCGACCGAAACCATGTATCAAATTACCGAACAGGTATGTAATATTCTGCCGCAGAACAAACCCCGTTATCTGATGGGTGTTGGCACTCCTGCCAATATTATCCGTGGTATCGGTCACGGCATCGATATGTTCGATTGTGTGATGCCGACACGCAACGGCCGCAACGCCATGCTTTTCACACGCCATGGTATTCTGAACATGCGCAATAAAAAATGGGAAAACGACTTTTCTCCGATTGATGAAAACAGTCCGCTTGGTATTGATAAAACCACTTCCAGATCATATCTGCGGCATTTGTTTGTGGCCGGCGAAATGCTGGGACCTATTCTGGCAAGTATTCACAACCTGGCTTTCTATCTGCGTCTGGTAGCCGAAGCACGTCAGGCGGTCATCGATGGAAATTACGAAACCTGGGCTGCTGAAGCCGAAAAACAAACCATGACACGACTTTGATGAAGCTGATTGATAAGTATATCGTCAAAAAGTTTTTGTCAACCTTTGTGTTGTCGATTGTATTATTGTTACTGATCATTATTGCCTTTGATGTTTCTGAAAAGATTGATGAATTTATCGACCGGAAGGCGCCGCTGCATGCGATTGTTTTTCATTATTACCTGAATTTTATTCCTTATTTCATCAATTTGTTCAGTCCGCTGTTTGTGTTTATTGCAGTGGTTTTTGTGACTTCGAAAATGGCCGGAAACACGGAGATTATCGCCATTTTGTCGACGGGGGTCAGTTTCCGTCGCTTGCTGAAACCATTTGTATTTACGGGAATTTTTCTCGCACTGTTTTCCTTTTTTCTGCAGAATTTCATGATCCCGCCTGCCAATGCAGTGAGACTTGAATTTGAGTACGATTATATCCGGAAAAACAAACCGATTGGCGTGCGCGATATTCATATGCAGCTTTCTCCGGGCGAATATGTATATCTGCAATCCTTTACTTTTCAATCGCACACGGCGCAGCAATTCACGCTTGAGACCATTGACTTCGCCACCGGCATGAGTAAAAAATTATCGGCCGATATAGCGAAGTATGATACCACCAACGGCCATTGGT
>CAYSCE010000013.1:0-22280 GCA_964429475.1 uncultured Bacteroidaceae bacterium
CGAAACGGTTATCGGTTAATGGTTAACAGTTAATGGTAATTCATACTTTACTTCTCACTTCCTTGCCTGCCTGGCGTCAGACAGGTTCCTTGTTCAGTGTTCGGTGTTCGATGTTCGATGTTAATTGTTCGGTGTTCAGTGTTCAATCGCCCTTCAGTTCAAATCGCGATAGCTATCGCGACATAGATCAAAAATCTCAAATCATAATTCTTAAATCATCATTCCTTCTTACTTCAATCATTCCTTGTTCCTTGTTCATGATTCATTACCTTTGCAAAAACTTCCTCTCTTGAACTATCTCTCCATCGAAAATCTGACAAAGTCCTACGGCGAAAAACTGCTGTTCGAAAATATCTCCTTTGGCATCGACGAAGGTCAGAAAGCCGCTCTCATTGCGGGAAACGGAACAGGAAAAAGTACGCTGCTCAACATCATCATGGGACTCGATATTCCCGATTCGGGCACGGTGACTATGCGCAACGACATACGCGTGGCTTACCTGCCACAGGCGCCGCAGTTCGACCCCGATCTCAACATCCTCGATGTCGTACTCACCTCGGACAATCTGTATGTAAAAGCCACACGCGAATACGAGCTGGCGGTGGAACTGGTCAATCACGATCCTTCGCCCGCCAACCAACACAAACTCAGCGAGGCCACTACGCAGATGGATGCACTCGCCGCATGGGATTACGACTCGCGTGTGAAAGAAGTCCTCGGCCGCCTGCGCATCGGCGATCTGAACCGGAAAATGGGCACACTGTCGGGCGGACAAATCCGAAAAGCCGCTCTGGCACGCGTTCTTATTGATGAAACAAATTTTGTAATTCTCGATGAGCCCACCAATCACCTCGATATAGATATGATTGAATGGCTCGAGGAATTTCTTCAGAAACAAAAAATGGCGCTGCTGCTCGTCACGCACGACCGCTATTTTCTCGATAATGTCTGCGACGATATTTTTGAACTCGACAATAATAAAATATATCACTACGACGGCGGCTATGCGTATTTTGTTGAGAAAAAAGCAGAACGCGAAGCAAGCGAACGTCTCGAAACCGAGAAGGCACGCAACATTTACCGCACCGAACTCGAATGGATGCGCCGTATGCCCAAGGCCCGAACACATAAATCAAAGTCGCGCATCGAATCATTCTATGAGCTCGAAATAAAGGCCAAACGCAGGCTTGAGGATACCCGTCCCGAATTTCAGGTGAAAGAACGTCGCATGGGAAAAAACATTCTTGAGATCAACAACATCCATAAATCCTATGATCCGGTGGGGCCTGTGATTGATGATTTCAGCCACATTTTCAAACGCGGCGAACGAGTCGGTGTTGTCGGTCCCAACGGTTCCGGAAAAACAACGTTGTTTAAAATCATCATGGATCAGGAAAAGCCCGATAAAGGCAGCCTGAAAACAGGGCAGACCATTGTCTTCGGCTATTTCTCGCAGATGAATCCCGACATTAAGGAAGGCAAACGTGTGATTGAAGTGATGAAAGATGTGGCCGAAGAAATTGTCATGGGCAACGCGCCATCGGTGTCGGCATCACAGTTTCTGTTTTATTTCGGATTCGATCACAACACGCAGTACAATTATTACTCAAATCTGAGCGGTGGCGAAAAACGCAGGCTGCATCTGTGCCTGACGCTGATCAAAAATCCGAATTTCCTTATTCTTGACGAGCCCACCAACGATCTCGACATCGACACATTGAACGTACTTGAAGAATTTCTCATCGGTTATCCCGGTTGTCTCATGGTCGCAACGCACGACCGCGCCTTTCTCGATAAAATTGCAGATCACATTTTTGTGTTCGAAGGAAACGGAAAAATAAAGGATTGTTATTCGAATTACAGTGCGTACCGTCTGCAAAAACTGAAAGAAGAAAACGATATAAAAGCTGCCGTGAAGCCCGAAGAAAAACCTGTTAAACCCAAGGCGCCATCGAATAAACCAACGTTTAAACAAAAACAGGAATACGAAAAACTGACGGCCGATATTGCCCTGCTTGAAAAAGAAAAAGCGGAACTGCTCGTCTTGATGAACAGCGGAAACGCAGACCCAAAGCAACTTACAGAAGCCTCTACCCGGTATTCCGAAATTACAAATCAGCTCGAAGAACTCGAAATGCGCTGGCTCGAACTAAGCGAACTTTTCTGAAACGCATGAGGCATGAGGCATGCGGCATGAAGCCCGCTTCCGACCTTCAAGAGTCACGACTGTGTCACGTTTCACGTGAAGTGTCCTGGAAGAGTCGGAACGAGGAAGCCCAGGGCGCATAGCATCGCACCAACCTCTCTGCGTCGCGAAGCGACCTGAGAGTGTTGACCATCCTCGCTCAACGATACAGCTCCGATGCTGCCGGCCAGCTCATACGACTGACTCAACAGCGTTGTCGCAACAACAAAACCAATTGCAGACAAATGAAATCTAAATTCTGTAACGTGTAACGATTGTAACGCGTAACGATTGACATATATCAGCATCAAAAGCCCCCGGAAAATTTCAAGATTTCGTATTTTTACACTCCAACAAAATCCTCATGACCACCATAGCTCCCGACACCCTGCAATTCCTGCGCGAAGTCAAAGACAACAACAACCGCGAATGGTTTGCACCCAATAAACAACGCTATACGGCCGCCCGCGAAAACATTGGAAAATGGCTCAGCGAGCTCGTTGCAACCATGAAGCAAACCGACAGCAGAATTCTTTCAAACCAGCCACGTGGTGTAGGCCGCATCTATCGCGACATTCGCTTCTCGCCCGACAAAACACCCTACCGCACTTTTCTCGGCGCCATGATTTTCCGCGCACCACAGGACCGCAACTGCGAATTCTATATTCACTTCGAACCCGGAAATATTTTTGCCGGCGGTGGTATCTACATGCCTGATCCGACGCAGCTGAAGCTCATTCGCGACGACATATCCTACAGCACCAAAGAGCTTGAGAAAATTGTCAAACAACCCGACTTTAAAAAATATTTCGGCGAAATCATTGGCGACAAACTACAACGCGCGCCCAAAGGCTATTCTCCCGATCATCCGGCCATCGAATGGCTGCGGTTCAAACAGTTTCTGGTGCTGCGTTCCTTCACCGACAAACAAGCGCTGCAACAGAATTTTCAGGAAGAAGTATATAAAACTTTTATCGCAGCCCGCCCACTCTTCGATCATATCGACCGCGCATTGAATTTTAAGGAATAGTGCACTGTTGGGCGTAGTCTAATATAACGAATTTGTAGGGGTGAGTCTGGAGACTCACCCCACAAGAAATACTTTTTCAGACTACGCCCAACAGTAACCACTCTTCGACCACATCGACCGCGCATTGAATTTTAAGGAATAAATTATTGCGGCTCTGCTTCCGATACAGCAACAGGAAACTTTTTCATTACGGCTTTGCGCTTCTCTACACTTAGCTGTTCGAAGGATGTTCCAAATATTTTCTGCGAAAATTCATCCCGCAGTTCATTGATAGCCGCAGCAATTTCGTTCTGAACCATTATATAAAACCCGTACTGAGCTGCGCGCAAATTCGTCAACAATACAACGCCTTTACTGACTTCTGTCAAACCAAGCCCTTCAATGTCTTTTTCCACTTTTTCTGACATCAGTGTATCGTTATCCGGATTCAGGAAAAAGCGCTTCACCAAAGGTTTTATTTCATTAATGCGGGTTGCTTTTCCGTTACAAAAAACACTGTCGGCACCTACTGAAATATGCAGTACATTTCTGCTGCGAATCTTTGACTCCGACAAACCACCAACCGGAGGGAGCTCTCTTTGTAAACCCTTTTCATCCGGTATATTTCTGACGATATCTCGCGAAAACATACATAAACTACTGATTACCGAAAGGCCAAATCCTCTGTAAAACGGCTTTGCATAAGCTTCGCAGGAAATATCTTCCAGTATCATTTTAACCATGCTGTCTGGTGTAAACCGAACAGGATTGTTTTCGATTAAATCAGCAATCTTATTCAGATAATGCACGGTAAAATACATAAAGGAATCCATTTCTGCAACATCAGCTTCATTCAGCGTTCCGGAATCATTAAAACACCTCAGCTGTATTGTAATACTATCCGAAATATCAATCAGCTTTTGATACATTAAACTGTCGCTGCAAATATTTTTAAGTGAATCAGCCGTAATCGTTTCGAAAAAGTGGCAGAAAGATTCTGGTGTACTGTCACGCAAAACCCCATATTCAATAAACAAAGAATGCAAAGGATCAAACACTTTTTCCAGCTTCGACTTATCCATTTCAATCTTCGTATGTTCTGCATCGGTTTGCGCTTCCCGCCTGCTCCGGCACGATGACCCAAACATCATCAGCAAACAAACGGATGTAATAAAAAAACAGAATAATACACGCTTCATAATCTTTAGATATAACAAACAAATATACACCATTTGTCATAACGAACAACTAAACAGTTTTACCGCATACTGAGTAAACCGCCCCGCAAACAAATTCAAACATCATTGCATTTCAAAATAAATTACTTTTATACCAATGAAGTTCTTACAGAATTTTTTATTGTTACTTCCGTTTTGCCTGCCGTGTAACACTGCCCTGGCGCAGGTTTCCAACGACATGGATTCAACAAGCCTGATAACTGATGATTCTCAATTCTATGTGTTTTTTCAGGATACAAAAAATTTCGAATCGAGCGAAAAAGCCATGTATGAATTTCTGTATCGCAGCTACATCATGCCTTTCAACGAGCATCATGCAAAAACAACCGGAACAATTTACGCCAGGTTTACCATCGAAAAAAACGGGAAAGTCAGCAATCCAATAATTCTGAAAGGACTGACAAATTTCACCGACAGCGAACTGGTGCGGGTTTTACGCACTATGCCGGATTGGAATCGCGACACCAATGACTCAAAACAACTGCAGTCACCGCTGCAGAAAACCATCCGCTTTGTTGTTGCCGATTCATTGTTCCAGTGCAGTAAAAGCTGGTATGAAAAAGACCAGGAAATGGTGTATGGAAAAGTCAGCCAGATGCCGCAGTTTCCCGGCGGAGAAGATTCACTTATTCAATATATAAGTCAGAATCTGCGCTGGCCCTCTACTGAGGCCCCTTGCGAAGGAACAGTCTATATCACTTTTATTGTGCAACCCGACGGCAGTATTACGAATATTCAGATATTACGCAGTCTCTGTCCAAAATATAATGAAGAAGCATTGCGGGTGATTAGCTTGTTTCCCGCATGGGAACCCGGAAAATGCCACGACATTGCTGTCCCGGTCCGCATTACTCTTCCTGTCCGGTTTAGTTTTTGAGACTGATTTTAGAACCACTACTTTATTGGGCGTAGTCTAATATGACAAATTTGTAGGGGTGAGTCTCCAGACTCACCCCATTAGAAATACTTCTTCAGACTACGCCCAACAGATTTTCAAACCACGCCCAATAAAGAAACACATTAACAAAAACCACCTGTGCTACTACTTGTTTTCGCGCTGTTCGATTCGTATCTTTAAAGCTATTGTCGAAAACGCAAAAACAAGCAACCATGGAACTACACGATTGCATACGATTTGCCAACGAAAATCCGCTCTGCTTCCTGGCTACAGCCGAAGGTAAACAACCCAGGGTACGCGCCATGGAATTCTGGTACGCCGACGACACCGGTTTCTATTTTCAAACTTCCGGCATCAAGGAAATTCCCAGTCAATTGATGGGCAATCCAAAAATCGAAGTCTGTTTTATCCGCTATTACGACGGCCCCCTCACCATGATGCGCATTGCAGGCGAAGCAGAATTTATTGTTGATGCAGCGCTGAAAAACAAAGTGCTCGAAGATAAACCTGCGCTCCGCGCTTTTATTTCCCGTCCCGAAGGCCCGAAAATAGTTCTGTTCCGCATTGCCCACGGCGAAGCACATTTCTGGAACGAAGAAATAAACCTCAAACCTAAAGAGTTTATTGATTTTTGATAAAACACTATTTTTGCCGGAAATCTCCCCTCTTGAAAAAGATTATTCTGATTATTTTCGTTTTGCTGATTTTGTCGGGCTCGCAGACAATCGTAGCGCAGTCACAAAGTGTGCTGTGGTACACACATCCCGCTGAATATTTCGAAGAAGCATTTCTGTTGGGCAACGGAACCCTGGGTGCGACCATTTACGGCGGTGTGAATCAGGAAAAAATTTTACTCAACGAAGCTACGCTGTGGTCCGGAGAACCGGTCGACAGCAGCGATCTGAATCCCGATGCATACAAATATATTCCGCTGATCCGCGAAGCACTGGCCAACGAAGACTACAAAAAAGCAGATTCCCTCAACCACTTCGTTCAGGGCGCCTACAGCGAATCGTACGCGCCTGCAGGAACAGTGCTGATTGATTTCAATCATGCAGAAAATGTGGCAGCATACAAACGCCAACTCGACCTCAACACAGCCGTTTCAAAAACATTTTTTATATCGGACAACGTTGATTTTACCCGCGAATATTTTGTGTCTTATCCACAGAAAGTACTTGTAATCCGGCTTAAAGCCAGCGAAAAGAGAACATTGAATTTTACAGTACACTTCGAAAGTCTGCTGAAATACTCAACGTCTGTTTCCGACAGTATGCTGCAGATAAGTGGCTATGCGCCTTATCATGCCGAACCATCGTATCGTGGCGACATCGCCGATGCAGTGCTGTTCGACGAAAGTCGTGGAACCCGCTTTGCATCTTATGTTTCAGTGATCATCAACGATGGTGAAAAAATCTTTACCGACAGCTCCATACATGTGCAAAACGCATCCGAAGCATTGATTCTGATATCACTTACCACAAGCTTCAACGGCTTCAATCAGAATCCTGCAAAAGGAGCTGAACAATGCATCAGTGCTGCAAAAGACTTCAACAGGCAGGCAGCCTCTAAAACATACAATGATCTGAAATCGGCTCACATCAACGATTATCAGCGTTTTTACAATCGCGTAAATCTGAATCTTGGCACAACTACCGCACCGGATCTGCCTACCAATGAGCGTTTGAAGCGATATTCAGAAGGCAACGAAGATAAAAATCTGGAAATTCTGTACTTCAATTTTGGCCGTTACCTGATGATTTCCGGATCGCGTACCGACGGTGTACCCATGAATCTGCAGGGCATCTGGAACCCTTACCTGCGGCCGCCCTGGAGTAGTAATTTCACCCTGAACATCAACACACAGGAAAACTATTGGCTGGCTGAACCCGGCAACCTGAGCGAGATGCATGAGCCATTGCTGTACTTCATTTCCAAACTTGCAACAACAGGCTCCGTAACTGCCAAACAGTTTTACGGCTGCGAGGGCTGGACCGCCTGTCACAATTCCGACATCTGGGCCATGAGTCATCCGGTGGGCGACTTTGGCGAAGGCAACCCCAACTGGGCCAACTGGAATATGAGCGGACCGTGGCTCTGCACGCACCTTTGGGAACATTATCTGTTTACCCGCGACATGGATTTTCTTCAAAACAAAGCCTGGCCATTGATGAAAGGATCCGCCATGTTTTGCATGGACTGGCTGATTGAAGACAAAGACGGACATTTGATTACATCACCTTCAACATCGCCTGAAAATCTGTATGTAACAACCGATGGATACGTTGGCGCAACCATGTACGGCGGCACATCCGACCTGGCCATCATTCGCGAACTGCTGCAACAGACACTGCGCGCAGCCGAAGTGCTGAACACGGATAAAGAATTTCAGAAAAAAATCCGACAGACACTGAACAAGTTGCTACCTTATAAAACCGGCTCGCAGGGCCAGCTGCAGGAATGGTATTGCGATTGGGCCGACGCCGATCCCAAACACCGTCATCAGTCGCATCTGTATGGATTGTACCCGGGGCACCACATTACACCTGAATCAACACCCGCACTGGCAGCGGCTTGCAGAAAAACACTCGAAATCAAAGGCGACGAAACCACCGGCTGGTCGATGGGCTGGCGCATCAATCTGTGGGCGCGCCTGGGCGATGGCAATCATGCCTACACATTATACCGCCGGCTGTTGAAATATGTCGAACCCGATCAGAAGCCCGGCGGCTTTCATGGTGGCGGCACCTATCCCAATCTGCTCGATGCCCATCCGCCGTTTCAGATTGATGGCAATTGTGGGGGTGCAGCCGGTATGATCGAAATGCTCGTTCAATCCGATGAAAACACGGTTTATATACTGCCTGCCATACCCGATGAATGGGAAAACGGCTCGGTAAGCGGACTCAGAACAAGGGCCGGAGTCGATATCATTCACCTTCGCTGGGACAAATTCGCAAATAAAACACTCGTGAAGGTCTACATGCGATCTGATATCAATAAAAAAACAACTGTTGTATACAATGGCAAAAAGACCGTTGTCCGCCTGAAAAAAAACAAAGTCTCGGAAATTCATTTCTGATTCCAATGTTGGGTGTAGTCTCATTCAGGTGATTGGTGAAGGCTGCCTTAAAAATCAAATTTCAACGCAAAAACAACATTCCCTTGTCCGGAAGCGACGCAGGAACTGAAGTTCGCCGCGGCGAACGCCAGCCCTGTGCTGAGCCATACCTGTCGCGGATTTGCAATCCGTGACAGGTATCATCACACGGATTGCAAATCCGCGAGATGATAAATTGCAAATCCGCGCGATGATTCGTTATTAGTAGTCGGAAAGATGGAATGTCGTAACAACCCTATCTTTTGAGAAAGCCTCCCAAGGTCCCGATAATAAAGACTACGTCCAACCCGGAAAGTATTTCAGCCCGTTCGGCGAAAAAAGTGTACTTTTACCAACCGTACCCCCAACCGTAAACATGCTGGCCTTTTTAAACAAACCATATCCGTTTAACTCTGGTTTAAAGCACAATGCCAAAATCATCCTGTTCATCAGCGTTGGTGTTCTGGTGTACATTCTGCTATTTCTCCCCATCGATATCAGCTCATTCACCGAAAAGGAAATTACGTATCTGATTGCCGGAATTACCGTTGCGACTTTTATCATGCTCAGCATGAACCTGATTGTCTTTCCCAGTCTGATTCCAAAAATGTTCGACAACAGCCGGTGGACGATTAAGAGGGAAATCATCTGGAATGCCTGGACGCTGATCTCCATTTCAGGAATTTATTATATCCTGTACTCGTTTGTTTACGGCGTTTACATTATTCACTTTGTCGACTTACTCCAGTTTGTTTTTCTGGCCGTTATCCCGGTGTCTGCAGTAATTGTTATCAATTACAACCGCTTATTGCGCAACAATCTGAAAATGGCCCGGCAACTCAATGCAAAACTGGCCGAAAACAAACAACTCAGAGAACGCCTGATTGACTTTGATTCGGAATACAAAAAAGACAATCTCATTGTCCGGGCCGACTCAATCATCATGATAAAATCGGCCGATAATTATATAGAAGTTTACTATGAAAAAGACGGAATTGTTAAAAAACGTCTTATCCGGAGCTCTTTAAGTAAAATGGAAAACATGCTGAAGGATTTTAGCTTCATGTTCAAATGTCATCGGTCCTATATTATCAACTTAAATCATATTGCCGAAATTCAAGGCCATGATGCTCAGGGTTATAAGGTGTTTTTTGAAGGCATTGACTTCCCTGCCCTCGTGTCACAAACGTATGTTGATGCGTTCAATAACATCATTTGACGGCTGCCGGATTCGCCCCTAAAATAAAAAATTTAGCCCCTAATGGGCGATTCTGTCCCTAAAACGGCTCATCAATGCCCAACATTTTTTTTAGAAGTCAAACTCCTGTACTTTTGCACTCCGAAAGAACGCGGGTGAAAAAGTGACATGACAAATTTGCCGAAAAACCACAGGTTTGGGGGCAACCATCTTCCACAAAAAAGCATCAACGTGTTTTCATCCGTTTTACCGGCATGCCGGTTCAGCAAAAAAACAACAAACAACAATGGAACGACGCAGAAATGTATAAGTTCCTGAATATTTTTCCTGTAAACAACAAACAATGAATCCTTTGAATATCGGTGGTTTAAAAGTGAGAGTCCCTATTGTACAGGGCGGAATGGGTGTATGTGTTTCATTATCAGGCCTGGCAGCAGCAGTTGCCAATGAAGGCGGTGTTGGCATTATCTCGGCGGTTGGTATCGGTATGACCGAACCGGGCTACCGGAAAAATTTCAGGGAATCAAATATCATTGCCCTGCGCAAAGAAATCCGTAAAGCCAGAGCCATGTCAAATGGCGTGATCGGCGTCAATATCATGATGGCTGTTTCCGACTTCGACGATTTATTGCGCGTTTCAATTGAAGAGAAAATCGATGTAGTTATTGTAGGAGCGGGTTTGTTTATGCACAATCCGGCCGAATTCAACTGCGATACGAAATTTATCCCCAAAGTTTCTTCGGCCAGAGTTGCACGTCTGATTTTCAGATACTGGTCCGAAAAATTCAATCGCGTTCCCGACGCCATCGTTGTCGAAGGTCCATTGTGCGGCGGTCATGTCGGCTTTGCCAAAGACGATATTATGAGTTCAAAATACTCGCTGGCCACCATTGTTCAAGATGTGGTGAAAGAAATTGAACCCTACGAACAGAAATATGGTATCGAAATTCCGGTCATTGCCGGCGGCGGTATTTATGACGGCCACGACATGTATAACATCATGCAGGCCGGTGCCAGAGGCGTAAAAATGGGTACCCGCTTCGTAACCACCAACGAATGCGACGTTTCGGATGCCTTCAAACAGAATTATATCAATTGCACCGAAGACGATATAACCCTTATTTCAAGTCCTGTAGGACTTCCCGGCAGAGTTATTTCGAATCAGTTTGTCCGCGAAATTCAGTCAGGCATGCAGAAACCCGTGAAATGCCCGTGGAAATGCCTGAAGACCTGCGATTTCAATAAAGTGCCTTTCTGTATTGCCGAAGCATTGTTCAATGCCGCACAGGGCGACTTCGAACACGGCTTCTCGTTTGCCGGCAGCAACGCCTGGAAAGCCGATAAAATCATGTCGGTCAAAGACACCATCAACGAAATTATCAGCGAATACGAGCTCGAAGAGAAAAAAGCGAAAAAGTCCTCTCCTGCGGCTATGCTGCTGTAGGTATCTAAACCTTCGAAGAGTTTAAAACTCTTCGAAGGTTTGGTTCCAGCCAATTCTCCATCAACTTTCGACCAGCCGGTGTCATGATCGACTCCGGGTGAAACTGTACGCCATAAATTTCATACTGTCGGTGCTGCAATGCCATGATAATACCTTTTTCTGAAACAGCCGTCACTTCAAGCTCCGCAGGAAAATGTTTTTCCGAAACCGCCCACGAATGATACAAACCCGCATCAAATCCAGGTTCTAAACCCTTAAACAAACGACAGGAATGATTTAAAATATCAACCTGCGCCACCAGACCATGACAAACAGGATCAATACGCATCAGCGTAGCACCGAACGCTTCGGCAATGGCCTGATGTCCCAGACAGACACCCAGCATCGGTTTTTCAGGCGCATAACGCAGTATGATTTCGCGCATCAGTGGCCGGTCCGAAGGCAATCCGGGGCCAGGCGAAAATAAAATTTTTGAATACGGCTTAACGTCTTCCAATTGCAGTGCATCGACTGCAATAACATCGACGTCAACATCTTTAAACGAGCGCAGCAAATGCACCAGATTAAAAGTGAATGAATCGTGATTGTCGATGAGCAGAATTTTCAAAGCCGGGAAATTTTTACTTTTGCAAAAGTACAATGAAAAAGGAAGATGCACAAAACCGCATGAACAGCCTTGGACAGAAAGGATTACCCTTTTTGTTCGTGCTGAATTACAACCTGACCGATTGCTTTGTAATGCCTTTGAACGACATTCAGCCATCGGAAATACTCTACAATTTTCAGGGAAAAACAAACGAAACATCCATTCCTGTTCTTCCTTCCAATATTGAATTTTCGAAAACACCAATCACATTCGAAGAATATCAGAAAAAATTCAATATCGTTTTTCAGCATATTCAGCACGGAAATTCATACCTGACCAATCTCACGCAGCCCACACCCGTACACACCAATCTCACATTACATCAATTGTATTTCGCGGGCGCTGCCAGATACAAACTGTATTTCAACCATCAATTCGCCGTGTTTTCGCCCGAGCCTTTTGTGAAAATTTCAAATGGAAAAATATTTTCTTATCCCATGAAAGGCACTATTGATGCGGATATGGAGAATGCAGCCGATATTTTAAAAAACGATTTCAAGGAAAAAGCCGAACACAATACCATTGTCGATCTCATACGCAACGATGTGAGCATGGTGGCTGAAAATGTCACTGTGAAACGATTTCAGTACATCGAAAAAATTTCGACCAACTATAAAAACCTGCTGCAGATGAGTTCCGAAATTGCCGGCGACTTACCAGACGATTATCTGAATCACCTCGGAGACATAGTATTCAAGCTGCTTCCGGCAGGCAGCATCACTGGTGCACCAAAGGAAAAAACCTGCGAAATCATTCACGAAGCCGAAGGATACTCGCGTGGCTTTTTCACCGGCGTCTTCGGAATTTTCGATGGCACCACACTCGAAAGCGCAGTGATGATCCGCTTTTTCGAAAACACACCCGATGGGCTGATGTACAAAAGCGGCGGCGGCATCACCTGCTTCAGCCAGGCTGAGAAAGAGTATCAGGAGCTTATTGATAAAGTTTATATTCCGCTGCGCGGCTCTATTTCGCAAAACAAAGACTCTTAACTAATACAACCACGCATGGTGTCATTCTGAACATGTTTCAGAATCTACCATGCGTGGCACATCATCCACCGTAGACCCTGAAACAAGTTCAGGGTGACACGGTGGATGATGCGATGTCTTTTGCAAATATTATTCATTACTAATGTAACCTTTTGTTCATTTGTAATGTATAATATTGTACATTTGCAATAAACACATTAAGTATGTTGTTAAAATCAATTATTACCCAGATAGCAGAACAGCAACAAATTGCAATGCGTTCAGCTCCAAATCCCTTCCGGCGTGAGGCTCTTTCTGCGCTTCACCCCCTGCAAAGTCATGCACAGATTATAGCCGGAATCAGACGATGCGGGAAAAGCACCTTCATGCAGCATTATCTGAAAATAAACCATCGCGGAGCATTTTTTCTTAATTTCGAAGATCCCCGCATGTCGTATTTCGACATGAATGATTGGCAACGACTTGATGAGGTCATTGCTGACACAGGTAAAAAAGTTCTTTTCTTTGACGAAATTCAATACATGCCTGAATGGGAAAGGTTTGTACGAAAAAAACTCGATGAAAAGTTTCAGGTATTTATTACCGGATCCAATGCGTCACTGCTCCATTCCGAGCTGGGAACAAAATTAACCGGGCGCCACCTTGACTACACCTTATTCCCATTTTCTTTCCGTGAATTTGCGAAATATCGAAAACTGAAACCATCTGCGGATAGTGTATTGGATTACATGGAAACCGGTGGCTTTCCCGAGTTTCTTATATCCGGGAAAACAGAAATTCTTTCGCAGCTTTTCAGCGACATTCTGATGCGAGATGTGGCATTGCGCTACGGTTTACGTGACCTGAAATCACTCCAGCAACTGGCCCTGTTCCTGATCTCCAACACCGGAAACAGAATTACTGCAAACAAACTGAAAAACACATTCAACATAAGTTCTACGGTAACAATGATTGAGTATCTGTCTCATCTGGAATCTGTTTTCCTTTTCTTTTTTGTTCCTCGCTTCAGTTATTCATTGAAAGTACAGAATCAGAATGCAAAAAAAGTATACACGATTGATACAGGACTTATAAAGGCTAATACAGTTTCATTCAGTAAAGACCTGGGCAATCTTTTCGAAAACATGGTGTTTCTGCATCTGCGACGAAAACATGAGCATATTTTTTATTATTCCGAAAAACAGGAATGTGACTTCGTTGTGGTCGAAAAAAATCATCCTGAATTTCTGATTCAGGCTTGTTATGAGCTTAATGCCGATAATCTGGAACGCGAAACAGGTGGCCTGTTTGAAGCAATGTCCTGTTTTGGTTTAAAAAAAGGTACGATCGTTACACTAAATCAAAAAGACAGCTTTAAACAAAACGGACAAATCATCAACGCAATTCCTGCGCATGAATTTCTGTCGCTGTAAGGCTGTAACGGCGCTGTGCGAGTCTTTTGAAATAAAACAATATAAAAAGCCGCTTATCGTTTATTTGAAAAACATTTTGTGATGAACAAATTTATATTTTTTCTGTTTCTGGTTTCAATAAATTTAATTACAGATTGTCAAAATATAATTGGTCAATTCAACAATATTGATAATTATAATAAAGCTGAAAAATTCATTTCGGAAAATCGCTACATCATTCCTTCGAAACATTATCGGATTATTGACTCTCAATACGATTTAACGAGGCAGGATCAAATTTTGCTTTCTCTTGAAACAGGTGACACCGTAACAATAAAACAATATCTCAATAAAATAATTCAATCACAGACATACACCTCTTGTTGGGCTGAGAGTTTCAGATTGAAGGTGCCCGTTGATAACAGCTTGAAGGCAGATTCCATTTTAAGTGTTATACAAGCAAGACTTGGTAATGGAGAACTCTTTTCTGAAATAGGCCGCGAATATTCTATCGACAATGAAGATACCGTGAATCACGAGTACAGACTATATGATAATGAAGAGGATGAGTTCACCCGATCAATTCTTGATGCAGACAGTGGTCAGGTATGTTTGGCTCCATATTTACCCGGCAATTTCTATTATGTAGTTAAAAAAACGAGCTCCAATTATAATGGAAAAGTCAGTACAGCATTTCGGATATACTCAAGTGATTATTGCAGCCTGCTGCCACCTCAAAAAACAGTATACCGCATATTCAATAAAAACAACGATTTGTCACTAATTCTCATTAAGGAGATTTCCAAAAACTCTGTGATATACACCAAATATCTTTTCCCGGAAAATAATATCAGCCGAGAAATAATCACGAGAAAAATCTATGATAACTCATATTACAACCCGGAAGATTTTTTTGAATCAGGTATGTTCACCAACGAAGACAAAAAAGAGACTATAACCTACGAGTATTATTCCTGCGACTCATCAACAATTAGACAAGCCAAGAATCCGCAGAAGTTTATATCGTTGAATAAACCAACAAACATATCGTTTCAGAGATATAATAAAACTATCTTTTGCTTAAAGAATGACACTCTGATTCGTAAAGACTTTGTGGAAAATGAATTTAATCCTGAATCCAGAATCTTCAAATACAGTGATTCACTGATAACGGTATATAGCTATTCATTAGTCCTGGATACAATTTTCGGGGAGAAAAGCTTTCTCATTAATTCTAGCGATAAAGGAAATATTCTTAAAAGACAATGGTTGCATTCAGATGCTTTCCAACTGAACTCATACAAGCCCAACCCAACAACAGAAATCTATTACAACGACTCGGTGAAGTTTTCCAAACGGGAATATCACTATAACAACGAGCCTCAATGGATGAGAATATTGAATATAACACATATCGAAGATAACGGTTATATAAATTATTATCATGAAATAGACACGAAATTAATTTCTCAGATTTACTTATACAAATCCGACAATATCATTTTTACAACTGAAATAAAAAAAGATCAGAAAGGACGAATAATTGAAATTCTGTTTAAAGAAAACGGGCAAATGTATCAGCGTATTGAAATTGAATATTAAGGTCTTTTCGCACAGCGACGTCCTTCGCAGAAATTTCTTATTTTAGCGCATTAAATCATGCCTATGCTTCGCATTACATTTCTTCTGCTGTTTCTCAGCGTCGTTCCGGCCTTTGCCTGCACCAACCTGATCATCACCAAAGGTGCATCGAAAGACGGTTCTGTCATGATTACCTATGCAGCCGATTCGCACCGCCGCTACGGTTATCTCTTCCATTATCCCGCTGCCGATCACAAGCCGGGCGATATGGTCGACCTCATTCATTACGAAACAGGAAAACTGCTCGGACAAATTCCCGAAGTAGCTCATACCTACAACGTAGTCGGACTCATGAATGAGCATCAGGTGGCCATAGGCGAAACAACCTTCGGCGGACTCGCACAACTGCAGTCGCAACCCGATGCATTGCCCGATTACGGATCGCTCATGAAACTGGCCCTGCAACGCGCCAAAACCGCCCGCGAAGCCATTATGATCATTGCTGAACTTGTCGATAAATACGGCTATGCCAGCAGTGGCGAATCGTTTTCGATCAGCGATAAAAACGAAGCATGGATCATGGAAATTATCGGAAAAGGTACCTACGAAAAAGGCGCCGTGTGGGTCGCCATGCGCATTCCCGACGGGTATGTGTCGGCACACGCCAATCAGGCTCGTATCACTACTTTTCCTTTTCAAAAGAAAAACGACTGGAAAAATCTGAAACAGGAAGTCTATCACAGCCCCGATGTAATCTCGTTTGCAAAGGCTCATGACTTCTATAAGGGAACAGATGCGGCATTCAGTTTTTCGGATGTGTACAACCCGATTACATTCGACGGCTCGCGTTTCTGCGATGCACGCGTGTGGGCCTTCTTCCGCAAGGTGAATAAAGATATCCGCAACAATACGTCGTATATGAATTATGCCTGCGGCAATCTGGAATATGATTGCAAAATGTGCAGCGGATGCGACAATCCGAATCTGTTTTGTTCAAACCGTCTTCCGCTCTGGGTGAAGCCCGACGATCTGATCGACATTCAATTGGTGATGGCCACCATGCGCGATCATTACGAAGGCACACCTCTCGATATGCGCGATGGAATTGGTGCAGGGCCCTGGCATTGTCCTTACCGCTGGCGTCCGATGACTTTCGAAATTGACAGCACCGAATATGTACACGAACGCGCCATTGCCACGCAGCAGACAGGATACAGTTTTGTGGCCCAGAGCCGCTCCTGGCTCGATGATGTGGTCGGTGGCATTTATTGGTTTGGTGTCGACGATGCCGACGGATGTGTGTATGCGCCCATGTATGCAAGCATTTTCGAAATTCCGTCATCGTATGCATTCGGCACCGGATCTATGATTGAGTGGAACGACAACAGTGCATTCTGGATTTTTAATCTCGTCACCAACTGGTGTTACACGCGCTACGACCTGATTCATCCTGAGATTGAAGTCTATCAGAAAGAACTCGAAAACGGATATCTTGCCAGAACCGCCGACATCGATGCTGCCGCAATCGCGCTGTTGAAGAGCGATCCCGAAGCTGCACGGAAATATTTAACCGAATACAGCTGCACCACCGGTAATAAATTAGTGCAGGACTGGCGCATATTTTTTCAATATCTGTTCATGAAATACATGGATGGCAATGTGAAAGAATCGGCCGATCGTAAGCTGCTCGACAACGGCAACAACAAAGGCATTCCGAAAAAAATCACCCACCCCGGCTACGGCGAAGACTGGCTCCGCCTGATGATGATGAACAGCGGCATGCGATATCTGGCGCCGGAGAAGAAACAATAAGAGCTGCAAACGCAGACAGAAGCCCATTATCCAGCGGTGAGCGGTGATCCGCCGCGGCGGAGCGATCAGCGAGCTTTAGCTCTCTTCACAAAAGAGCGCTGTTTATTGTTTTTTTCTTCTTCCTTCATCCATCGCCGCGTATTAACCGCCGGCTTGTCATCACGTGAAACGTGACAAGCTGTTTTACGTGGTGGCGCTATAGATGTTGGCCCACGGCAACGCTTCAAGCGAAAGGACATCTTGGAATTATTGACCAATGGGGAAATGGATTGAAGATTATCGCGCAGGAATTAAAATTGTATCCGGAAATTGAATTTAAATGGTTTGAAACCGGCCTGCAATTTCAGGTTCAATTTATTAAAAAAGAAAACCAGACAGCAATTCAACAAAACTCAGATTTTGATTCAATTGGAAGAGAAATAGCCGTCATGTTAGGACTAAGCTGGGACCAGGCCGGGACCAGGTCGGGATCAGGCCGGGATCAGGTCGGCACTAAGCTGGCACCAAGCTGGCACCAGGTTGAAAGTCTGCTTGTTTCTTCTGAAACATCAAGAAATGTAAAGGAGTTTATGACTCTGCTGAACTGGAAAAACAGAACTAAATTCAGGGCAAAATACATCACGCCTTTACTGGGAATGGGCCTTTTACAGATGACTATCCCCAATAAACCCAGCAGTCCAAATCAACAATATTTCTTAACGGAAAAGGGACGCGGTTTTCTCGAATTTCTTAAAAAGTCGTTGAAAATGTAATGTAAAATCATCACCTTGAAGGAGATTAAGAGGGTGGATGAAATAATGAAAATCTGATTTTATAAAGGCAAAGCTCATTTGAGTTGCATAGTCACGACGATTCCATATCCGACAGCCTTGTGCTGAGCCTGACGAAGTACGGCGGACGATGGAATATCGTGACGATTTTCAATGTTCATAAAGTTTAAAAAGACATCGTGGTCGTTATTAGCGGCCGAAGGCATCAAAAAAAGCTGCGTAGCACCACCAGATGCGCCAGCGGCGCTAAAGATGTTAGCCCATGGCAACGCCTCAGGTTAAAGCACGCGAAGCTCCGTTGAGATGATTGGTCACGCGGCTTGCCGCGCTTCCCGCGAAGCGAAATGAATTATTAAATATTCTTCCCACGTTATCAATATTAACCAAAAATCATTAGCTTTGAAGCGTAAAATTATTTTCAAAATGACCATCCCCGAATACATATCCGCACTCAATAAGCTCTACAAAGCCGGCATTGCCACCGAACACAGCTACCGTGGCGACCTGAAAATACTCATCGAAAGCCTCGTCTCCGGAATTGCCGTTACCAACGAACCCGCGCACATTGCCTGCGGTGCGCCTGATTACATACTTACACGGCGCAATATACCTATCGGATACATCGAAGCAAAAGACATCAACAAGCCGCTCGACGCCAAAGAATACAAAGAACAATTCGACCGCTACCGCAACTCGTTGCCAAACCTCATTATAACCGACTATCTCGAGTTTCGCCTTTATCGAGAAGGTGAATTCGTAACAACGGTGCGTATCGGCAACGCCGCATCCGGAGCCGTTGTCGGACTACCCGAAAATTATGACACATTCGTAAGATTGATTACAGATTTCTGCGCACACGTCAGTCAGACAATAAAATCTTCATCGAAGCTGGCGAAAATGATGGCCGGGAAAGCGCGCCTGCTCGCCAATGTTATTCAATCGGCTATTGAAAGCGATGAACATTCGCAGCAGTATCAGGTGAACGAATCAGCTAATAACACACTGCGCCAGCAAATGTCGGCCTTCCGCGATATTCTCATTCACGATATAAAACCGAATGAGTTTGCCGATATTTACGCGCAGACTATTGCCTACGGGATGTTTGCTGCACGGCTGCATGATCCCACCATGACCGATTTCACACGACAGGAAGCCGCAGAGCTGATTCCGAAATCGAATCCGTTTTTGCGTAAACTGTTTCAGTATGTAGCCGGATATGATCTCGATGACCGCATCCGCTGGATTGTGGATGATTTGGCAGATATCTTCCGAGCATGCGATGTGGCCGCCATTCTGAACAACTTCGGAAAAAGCACGCAGCAGGAGGATCCGGTAATTCATTTTTACGAAACTTTTCTTTCAGAGTATAACCCAGCTTTGCGCAAAGCGCGCGGAGTGTGGTACACACCGCAACCCGTGGTGAATTTTATTGTGCGCGCAGTCGATGATATTCTGAAAACCGAATTCGGCTTAACGCAAGGATTGGCCGACAATTCCAAGATCCGAATCAAAGTAAATGAAAGCGGAAAACAAGTTGAAAAAGAAGTGCATCGTGTGCAGATTCTTGATCCCGCCTGCGGTACAGGAACTTTTTTAGCGGAAGTCATCCGACAGGTGTATGCGAAGTTTCAGGGACAGCAGGGCATCTGGCCGCAATATGCCGAAGAACATCTGATTCCGCGCCTCAACGGATTTGAATTGCTGATGGCCAGTTATGCCATGGCACATCTGAAACTCGGACTACAGCTGAAAGAGACCGGCTACGAAGATAAAAGCAACAAGCGCCTGCGCGTGTATCTGACCAATTCACTCGAAGAATATCACCCCGACACAGGCACCCTGTTTGCCGGCTGGCTCAGCGACGAAGCCAACGAAGCCAACCGCGTGAAGCGCGACACACCTGTGATGGTGGTGCTTGGAAATCCGCCATACAGCGTGAGCAGTTCCAATAAAAGTAAGTGGATTGAAGGGCTGCTGGTCGATTACAAAAAGGATCTGAATGAAAAAAATATTCAGCCACTTTCCGATGATTATATAAAATTCATTCGCTTTGGACAACATTTCATTGACAAGAACGGAAGCGGCATTCTGGCTTATATTTCGAACAACAGTTTTATTGATGGACTCATTCATCGACAGATGAGGAAATCGCTGCTGAAGAGCTTTGACAAAATATACATCCTCGATTTGCATGGTAATGCCAAAAAGAAAGAAGTTTGTCCGGATGGCTCGCCCGATCAGAATGTGTTTGATATTATGCAGGGTGTGTCAATTAATATCTTAATAAAAAAGCCGGAATAATGTTACCACTCAGTGATAAAATAATCCGGATTATTGAGGATTCGCGCCATTCAACAGCAAAGTTTGTCAATGCTCAAATGTTGGTTGCATACTATAATATCGGGCAGCTTATTGTTGAAGAAATGCAAAGCGGCAAAGCCCGGGCAGAATATGGAATTGGTTTACTGAAGCAGGTTTCCGAAGAGTTAAGTCATACATTCAAAAAAGGTTTTTCTGTTCAAAATCTTGAACGAATGAGGCTCTTTTACAGCACCTATTCAAATTCCTCAAAAGCGTTGAGGAATTCTGACGTTTTTGAAAAATCCTCAAACGTTTTGAGGATTTCTTCGGGTGAAAACATGGTAACTACATTGCTGCCCCTTAGCTGGTCGCACTATCTTTTTTTACTGGGTATTGACAACGAAACGGAACGGCAGTTTTATGAAGTGGAGAGCTTTAACAATCAATGGACACTGAAAGAACTTGAACGACAATACAACTCCGGATTGTTTCTGCGGCTGACAAAAGGAAAAGACAAAGCCGCAATCATGCGATTGGCCACGCATGGACAAAAAATTGAAACAGCAACTGATATTCTGAAAGACCCGTTAATGCTTGAATTTCTCGGCCTCGCAGAGCATAGCGGATATTCCGAAACCGAACTGGAAACCGCCATTATCAACCAGCTTGAAACATTTATGCTTGAACTCGGAAAAGGATTCTTTTTCGGCGGACGGCAAGTACGCTTCTCTTTTAACGAAGATCATTTCTTTGTTGATCTGGTCTTCTATAACCGTTTTCTAAAGTGTTTTATTCTGATTGATTTAAAAATCGGAAAGCTCAAACATCAGGATTTAGGTCAGATGCAGATGTATATCAATTACTACGACCGCTTTGTGAAACAACCCGACGAAAACCCAACCATTGGCATTATCCTTTGCCGTCATAAAAACGATGCGCTTGTTGAAATTACCCTCCCCGAAAACAACCGGCAATTGTACGCTCAAAAATATCTGACCATGCTCCCCACCAAAGATGAACTCAAAAAACTGATTGAAAAAGACTATGGAAAAACAGAATAATTCCAACGCCGCCGTATTTCATTTTGATCTCTTCGGTAAACGCGACGACAAATACAATTTCCTGTCGGAGAACAATGTCGGCAATATACCATGGAATGAAATTAATCCATTTGAGCCTTCATTCTATTTAATCAAGAAATGTTATGAATCTCAAGAAGACTATCTTTTGGGCTTTTCCACAGCTGAAATCTTCATCTTGGGGTCAAGTGGAATTAAAACAGAACGTGATAGCTTAGTAGTTCATTTTTCTAAAAATGAACTGAACGAAATTATTTCCGAATTAAAAAATTCTGAAGTTGAAGAATTTCGCAAAAAACATCAAATAAGCAAAGATGGACGTGACTGGAAGTTGAGTTTAGCTAAAGAGGATATTACTAATAACAACTCAGTATTATTACGAATTCATTATCGTCCATTTGATTACAGATATACATATTATACTGGAAAAACTAAAGGATTTCATGCATATCCCAGAAAAGAAATAACCAGCAATTTTTGCAACTCAAAAAATCTTGGATTAATTCACTTGAGACAAAACAATACAAATAATGAATACGTAGTTTTAGTAACTAATGATATGACGGAAAAAGGGTCTCTTGTGTGTGGGAATTATTTCATAAGCCCATTATACGTATATCAGAACAGCTCTGTTTT
>CAYSCE010000014.1:0-21960 GCA_964429475.1 uncultured Bacteroidaceae bacterium
TTTCTGTTCAGTTTTATGCGGGTCGAAACCACATTTTATCATCAGCCTGTTGTACCACTGAACGCCGTATTTTCGAATCAAAGGAACTTTTACAAATTCCAGAAGCCGCACTCCTTCCTGTTTTCCAACAATAAAAGCATCGGCACAAATACGCCAGCGGTGCAGCAACAATTTTTCGAAGGCGCCATCTTCGATTACGCGAATGGGATATAAATGACAGGAGATTGGTTTCTGAAAATCGATTTTACCTTCGATGAACAGCTTCTCGAAAACGCAGACTGTATGGCCGTTTTCCCAAGTCAGATAGATGCATTCTTCGTTCGGTTTGAGCGGGGTCACCATTTTTCCGGACATATCATAATCGAACGAACCGATATCATTCATGACCTTTTTTCCATCGTCATCCATCAAAGGAAGGATGGTTTCCGTCAGGTCTTCAATAATACTGATTTCTTCTTCGGTCAGCGGCGCGCCGGCATCGCCTTCCACACAGCAGTCTCCGTGACACAGATGGAGCGGGCAGCGAAAATACACATCCTTCAGCTCGTCCGACACAACAACATTCTCAATAATCATCGCTTAAAATTTTCCAGCCAGCACAAAAACAGTTTTAATTTTATCGGTATAACCATCCGATGCAAAAATATCTGCGAAAATAATATAAATTCCGATGGGCGCCGTTTCGCCGTTCTCATCTTTTCCATCCCACGAAATCACGCCTTCGGGTCCGATTGGTGCATTCTGCATGATGTTTTTGATGAAGCGTCCGTTGCTGTCGAAAATTTTCATATTGCAGATGATACCCGTATGCCCGAATTGCCATGCGATGTTCAGAACATCGTTGTAGCCATCGTTATCGGGTGAAAAAGATTCGGGCGACACCGTAATATTGCTGCCACCTTCGTATTTCGAGTACTGGCTGTTTTTATATCCTGGTGTTCCGTAATTTACTGTTGATGCAGCGCTGTGCCAGTTGGTTGAATCAGCAGCAGGGCGGTCAAAATCAATCCGCTCGAGCGAAACACCATCAACCGATTCGAGGATAGGATCCTGCATATCGACATTATATGCAAGCATATCGAGTGTAACGCCGGCAGCAGTTGCCAGAACCACAACACCACTTTCGTTTGAATAAGCAGGCATATCCGACATATCCAGAATCTGATTGGGTGCAATGGGATCGTAATAGGTGATCACTTCATCAGGGGTTTCGGTAAAAGCAACATATTCGCCCGGGAAAAGCAGAAAGCCGTTTGGCGCAATATAGGCCTGATCGTCGAGTTGCAGCGAGTCATTCAATGTGGCAAGCGTAACAAAACGAAGATCAATAATTTTATTGCTGCGATTGATGAGCTCAACATAGTCTTCAACGCCGGAAACCGGATCGTATAAAACTTCGTTGATGACAACGTCGCCGGTTTCGAGCGAATCAGCAATGGCGAAGCGCACGCTGCTGCTGACTGCAAGCGGATTTCCGACACAATCGGTCAGTGTATCCGTAATCGTTACAGTGTAAATAATTCCATACTGAACCGGCTGATCAAGCGTCAGAACAACCGATTGATATTGTGGTGCAAAACCAGTCGGGACACCATATACCGACAAACCGTTGCTGATGATATAATTGGCCGGATCAAGCACGGTGCTGCTGTCCATCGGTTCGCTAAAAAACAAACGTACAGTGCTGTCATTTTCGAGCGAAGCGCGTAATAATTCAGGATTGACCATATCGCTGTTGACCGCATTAATGCTGTTGATTGCGCCGGGTGTACCACCTTTGTAGTCATTCGATGCTGTCCAGTTATATTTCCCCAGACAAGGATTGAGCGGATCGATCTGTTCGACTGACCAGCCACCATCGGCTTTGAATGAACTGTTGTACCAGTCTTCGGTGAATTCGGCAAAAGATATGACAGAATTTGTCGGGCTGAGTAATGATATATTCACACCCGTATTGGACACCGAAAAAGAAGAAAACACATGTGTGTTACCATACACTTCAAAAAGTGATTGTGCTGCATCGTCGCACAGAATCAAATATCCATGCGGATCAATGGTTACATCACCGATGGTTTTGTCGGTTGTTCCGATGCGAAGAATAAAATTTTTCAGATTGATGGGCAATGTCGTTGTGTTATACAATTCAACATATTCATACTCGGGCAGCATGACCACCGGAGACGGATCGGCCATGATTTCGTTGATCACAACATCGAATGCCTGCGGCTCGTAGTGCGCAAAAGGAATGGTTTGAGCCGACATCGGATTTCCGCTGAGGTCTTCCACATCAAACACGGTGAGGTTATACATAATTCCATCGATGATGGAGTTTCCGAGAATAAGGTGCACGAGAGTTGCATCGGTGCCATCGGGAGTTGCAACGAGCGGATTTCCGATACCGACATCGATGGAATAATTTGAGGTAGTTGAAGCGGTGGTTGCATCTACAAATTCACTGAAATACACATCAATCATGGTCGGTCCGATGAACTCAACTTTAAGAACGGAAGGCGGCACAGTATCGACCTGAACGGGGCCTGCATAGAAATCATCGAAATAAAATTTGGTAGCGTTTGAAGAAGTATATTGCGTAAATACTCCAAAATATGAAGATCCGGAATAAGTTACATCATTGACAGAACCTTCAACTGCGAAATTGGTACCACCAAGCGTATCGGACATCAGCGTCCAGTTGCCGGCATTATCACGTTTTACTTTAATACGGAATTCGTTGGTGGTTTTATTTAAATTGGCCACCGTGCCTGTAATGATCTGCGCCTTGATATTACCATCCTGGCGAACCAGACACAGCCTGTCGTTTCCGCCTTCGGAAAGCGCCACATAATAGCCAAAGAGATCGCCGGTCAAGACATCCATATCGGACACCAGATACACGCGGCCAAAATTATTCGTGCTTGGATTAAAGCTCATTTTTGCCCAGAAAATCCATTCCATACTATCGGTCAAAGTAACATTGAAAGGTGTTGACAGATACGTAGTATCGGCAACCGTATTGGTAGATTGCAAACCCGGATGCATGGCGGTTGGTATTGCCGAAGAAGTTGAAATCAAATAATTGGCTGCATCGCCGCTCCAGACCGGGTTTGAGGTGAAATTACCGTCGGAAAAATCGTCACTCAGCTGCGCATTTGCAGCCACAGAGACAAACAACAGAAGAAAAAATATCCAGCGCATAATATGGAATTATCTGGTAAAGATAGGAATAAAATGAGACATTTGTTTTGAAAGAGGCTAATCTCTATTCATTTTTGGTTAGAGAAGGGCACACGTGAATGACTTAATTGAAATTTTATGAATTAATTAGAATATAAACATTGCATTCCATTCTGTTTTATTTCTATTTATATCCCAAAACAGGAACATAATAACGGGATTTCTTCAGATCAGAAAAACGCATAGCAAACAGCTGGTTTCGTAAAATCATTATGGGCAACTATAGGCCAACAGACACTCAATACGTCATTACGTATTTATAAAAAACTCTGAATTCCTGTACGAATTCAAAACATCACTTTTTCTCAAAAAAGTAATTCAGAAAAACTTCGTGACCCGTGCCACTTGCAAACAGGAGGTCGGATTCTGTTTTATCGAATGCATACCCAAACTGGAAGCGGCCTACACGTGCACCGGCATGATAAATCAACGTGTAAATATCAACACCTCCGGCACAATAATAAGCCCCGGCAAAAATATTATTCCACACAAAATCGAAACCGATGGTCGCTTTAAAGTCAGAGTTTTCATTTGCAACATACAGCAATGGCGATACACCGATTCCCTGATGTTTTTCGCCTTTCATCATCCACAAATCGTATCCTACAAAGAAGGAATAAGTTCTATCCATCCTGTACGTTGAATTTATGCCGATATCCGGCCGTAATAAATGAAAGCAGGTGGCACCGAGCGAAAGCTTCCTGTAATCAAATGCCAATGACAAGCCCTCGTCAAAATAGCTGCTGTTGTATTTGGGAATATTGATTGACGGGTTGGTTCCTTGTGAAGCATAAGCATCCTGATGGGTATTCACGGTTTCAACATAAGCGGCTGTTCTGATATTGAAATCATCATTAATTTTCAAGCAAAACGAATAAATGCCACGGGCAGACAGAATTGTCCGGTTGTATTGTTGATCTTCGTAAATGACATCCAACCCTACTCCGCCGTGTAGTGTTTTCACAGGTGCATCAAATCCCGCCAGACAGCTGCCGAACCAGTCGTTTTTATACATGAGTGATGCGCGAGGACTTTCGGAATTGCCCACCTGCGCAGGACACATCAGAAAAGGTGTTGATAATAATTGCGATGGCTGCAGGTTTTGTGAAGAAACATAAGTAGTCAGCATCAACAGAATTACACAAACAAGTATTGGCCTCATTTTTAAAACACTCTATTTGAAAAAGTAATTCAGAAAAACTTCGTGGCTACCGCCACTGGCATTGGTGAGTTTTGATACTGTATAATCATAACTGTAACCGAACTGGAATTTTCCAAGTCGCGCGCCGGCTGAGAACGCAACAGCATCAGCATTGTCCTTGCTAAATCTGTAATACGAACCAATATATAACCAATTGTAGGACACATTTGTTCCTGCCAGCATGGAGAATCCAGAGGGAGAGGTTGTACAATAAACCAGCGGTGACACACGAAACCCCTCAGGTTTCTCGCCTTTCATCAGCCAAAGGTCATATCCGACAAAGCCGGCCAATCTTCGGGTCAGATGACTTTCGGAAATGAAACCCACATTGGGACTATTGAGATGAAAACAAGAAACCCCGAAAGTAAATTTTTTAAAATCAGCCGCAGTGGAAATACTAAGGTCAAAGTATGTTTTATTAAAACCATCTTCCGGCAATGGTTCATTGGAGTTGTAGACAATTCCATATTGCGGATTTATTTGATCGGGAAAAATCAGATTATCTGTATTTAGGTGATTATTACCGAGCGTTAATTGTGTTCCACCACGAACTATGAGGTTATCATTGATTTTGCCAATATATGAATAGGACCCGTTGAAACTCCATTCGTTCAGGGTTCCTTCACCAGATCTGTCATAAATTACAAAAGCCCCCAAACCGCCATGGACTTTATCGACCTTTGTATCAAAGCCAACCATACTGGTCGTATAGGATCCGCTTAAATCGGGCCACTGACAACGTACAAATGAAGAAATCCGGGGAACATCCGAATTTCCGGTCAATGCCGGATTCATCCAGAACGGGTTCGAGTATGGTTGTGATAAAGGATAGTCCTGTGCGTTTGCACAAATGAAGAACACAAAAAAGATTGATACAGCAAATAATGATTTCATATGACTAATGTTTGAACAAATATATAACAAAAATTGCTATTTTGCTATTTTTGAGAAAAATATTAAAAACCCGAAATAAAATATCCCGAAAATCGATATTCAAAGCCCGTTTGCAGATTGGCTCTGCCCATGACAGAAAAAATACATATTTTAGCAGCATTAAAATACCTGAATATGAAAATCAAGGCTTTGTTCTTATCGCTAATATTGTTCATCAGCATATCGTTGCGCTCGCTGGCAGACGAAGGCATGTGGCTGCCCATTTTACTCGAGTCGCTCAATGAAACAGAAATGCAGTCGATGGGATTTAAACTCACTGCCGAAGACATTTATTCTATCAATCACGGCAGCATGAAAGACGCCATTGTATTGTTCGGACGCGGCTGCACCGGCGAATTAGTAAGTGATCAGGGATTGATTCTGACCAATCATCATTGCGGCTACGGCCAGATTCAGAGCCATAGTTCAGTTGAGCATGATTACCTGACCGATGGATTCTGGGCTATGAGCAAAGAGCAGGAACTCGGCTGCCCGGGCCTGACGGCAACGATTCTGGTGCGCATGGAAGATGTCACTGCCAAAGTACAGGCAAAGCTGAAGGAAGGCATGTCCGAAGCCGAGCGCGAAGCCGCCATCAAGGAAATCAGCGATAAGCTGGTGGCCGAAGCCATCAAGGGCACCCATTATTCGGCGCAGGTAAAACCGTTTTATTACGGCAATCAATTTTACATGATGGTGTATGAAGTTTTTACCGATGTACGCCTCGTGGGCGCGCCACCCTCAAGCATCGGCAAGTTTGGCGGCGACACCGACAACTGGATGTGGCCACGTCATACCGGCGATTTTTCGATGTTCCGGATTTACGCCAACAGCGAAAACAAACCGGCAGCCTATTCAAAAAGCAATGTGCCATACAAACCCAATTATGTGTTGCCCATTTCGCTCAAAGGAGTCAAAGAAGATGACTTCACTTTTGTGTTTGGCTATCCCGGAACGACTGAGCATTTCACCATTTCGGACGGAGTGAAAATTATTACGGAAGAAGAAAATCCGGTAGCCATCAAAATGCGTCGCACCCGCATGGATGTGATGGAGAAATATATGAAAACCGATCCGGCCATTCGCATCATGTATGCAAACAAACATGCAGGGGTAGGCAATTACTGGAAAAAAATGATTGGCGAAAGTAAAGGAATCCGGCAGTGGAACGGCATTTCGAGAAAGCAGGCGCAGGAGAACGATTTCATGGAAACGCTGCGGCACGATAAAGATGCATTTGCAAAATACGGAACTTTACTTGAAAACATGAAGGCCGCCTACGAAAACCTGCGTCCATACACGCTTGCATACACATACTTTTACGAAGGGCCATACAGCATTGAATCGATCAAATATGCCTACAGTTTTTCGACCTACATCAACGCCTGCATCAAGGATCCGAAATCAACCACGCTGCCGTCTATGAAAGAAAAGCTGCTGAAAGGAACCGAAGGATATTATAAAGGTTACAATGTGGATATTGACCGCGAGATTACCATTGCGCTCATGCCGATTATAAAAAACATGGGACCACAGTTTTTACCCGAGGCTTTTACAAATATGGAAAACAAATGGTATGGCCATTGGGAAGTTGCCATCAAAAACGCATTCAGCAAAAGTTATTTTGTGTCGAAAGAAAAAACCGAACAATTACTGAATCTAAGTCCTAAAAAAATCAAGAAAGCCATTCAGAAAGATCCGATCTATCAGCTTTCCGTTGGATTTTACAGCAATTACTTTGATAAAATTGATCCCGGCCAAAGCCTGTACAGAGCGCAGATTGACAGCATGTACCGGATTTATGTCGGCATTAAAAAAGACATGAAAACATCGGAACGCATGTATCCCGATGCCAACAGTACTTTGCGTGTTGCCTACGGAAAAGTGAAAGGATTTCAGGCAGCCGATGGTGTGAATTATAAATATTTTACGACAGTTGACGGCATTCTTGAAAAAGAAAGTCCCGACATTGAAGATTACTATGTCAGTCCCCGACTGAAAGAACTGGTGCAGGCCAAAGATTATGGCATATATGCCGATGCCGACGGAACGCTTCATACAGGCTTTATTGCCACCAACCACACCACCGGGGGCAACAGCGGAAGTCCGGTACTGAATGCCAATGGCGAACTCATCGGCATCAACTTCGACCGCGTGTGGGAAGGCACCATGAGCGATCTGATGTTTGATCCGGGCAAATGCCGCAATGTATCGCTCGACATACGCTATTGTTTGTGGGTAATTGACAAATACGCAGGTGCCGGATATCTGATTGATGAGATGAAGATTGTGAAATAGATGTATATGGTTGGGCGTAGTCTATAAAAAAATCGGTTGGGTTTAGTCTCCAGACTAAACCCAGCAATAAAATCTATTAAGACTACGCCCAACCATTAGATTTGAAGCGGTTTTTTCGGTGATGATCAAATAATTATTAATGCACAAAAACAACTCATGTCTGTTAACCCAAAAATACTTATTGATTGCAATCGTGCGAAGGCCAATCTGAAAGCCGTTTTTGAAGATGTACGTTTTTCGGAAATTACATTCCGGCCACATTTTAAAACACATCAGAGCATCGGTGCAGGCATGTGGTTCCGCAACGCCGGAATTAAAAAAATCACAGTTTCATCATTACCGATGGCGGAATATTTTGCGGCAGGTGGCTGGGATGATATTTTAATTGCGCTACCGTTGAATCCCAATCATATTGCGCAATACGATACACTGGCATCGAAAATAAAATTGCATCTGCTGGTTGAAAACAACGAGGCTCTTTCTCTTGCTTTATCCGGAATAAAAAATCCTGTTTCATTATATCTGAAAGCCGATGTCGGGTATGGCCGGGCAGGCTGGCCAGCCGAAAACACCAGGGAATTTTTACAAGCATTTCAACTGATTACACAAAACGGCACACATTCGTTCTCCGGCATTCTGAGCCATTTTGGCAATACCTACGGTGCCAAATCGGTTGAAGAAATTATTGACATCAATCTTTCATCCATTACGCGGCTGCGGGTTTTGAAAGAATTTATGGAATCGCAAACCGATATGCCCTGCCCGCTCAGTATCGGCGATACGCCTTCGTTGCCGCATTATACGCCGGAAATGCTGAAAAACATTTCAGAATTGCGGCCAGGCAACTTTGTGTATTACGACATGATGCAGGTGGCGCTTGGCACCTGTAATATCAATCAGGTTGCCGCAGCGCTTGAAGCAGATATTCTCAGCATGTATCCCGATCGCAACGAAGTACTGGTACACGCCGGTGCCGTGCATCTGTCGAAAGAAATATGTCTGATGCCCGACGGCAAACCCGGATTTGGTGCGCTTGTCCGATTATACGAAGACAGCATCGGCGAAGTAATTGAAGGTTGTTTTGTCGATCGACTTTCGCAGGAGCATGGCATTCTGCGGGTAACGCCAGTATTTTTCAAGGAATTTCGTTCCGGTGATACTGTTGGAATTTTACCGGTGCATAGTTGTTTGATGGTGGCGGCAAATTCAAAATAATTGCGCCGAAGGCCTTCTGAAAAAAACCATTTCAGCCAGAAAATTTTACGTCTTCCGACTAGTATTAACGTATGCAAACAAGCAGCATGCAAAAACACCTTAATAGCTGATTATCTGATTTTTAAGCTGACGCACTTATTTATATATCCACCTTGATGGATGTATTACCAGCGATGAATTCTGGATAATCAGATAAGAATCTGTATACAGGTCATTTACATTTTTTATACAGGTAATGTGCTGGTACTTTTGTTTCAAAATCCACCAAAACACACGGGTATGAAACGCTTTATTCCGGCAATAATGTTTTTGCTTTTTTTGTTTACACAAGTACAAGCGCAGCACATTTGTGAAGAAGTGACTATGGACAATACAACGTACCGTCATATTGAAAATATGTGGGTACCGGTTCAGTTACTCGACACTTATTACCCTTGCTATCAAGGCGACACAAATGATATTGAAAGCTGGAGCAGGCACATGTTGAAAGTCCGGGCCTATTTTAAGGAAACCGGTTTATTTCCGGCCATGCCCATGTATGGTGATTATTTTGAGAATCTAGAGAGCTGGCAGGAATCGGTTCAGGCATGGTTTGAACAATATGAGTTCTATCCTCAGCCGGTTTATACCTTGAATAATCAGCGAGATGCCGAAATGTTTACACGCTGGAAAGATCAATGGTTGCTGCGTTTTCCCGACAGAGCACAAACGATTTTGAGTGAAGAGGCCATGAAACTGCTGAATAAATCAGTCCCCCTTGCTGATTCAGCTGACTGTGAAATATCATCCCCCCCCATTGGATTAAAAGCGATCGGCGCCGACGAATGCAGCGGCGCCGTATCGCTCACAGTCGGAGCGACCTGCACATACAGCGGAGACTACACCAATGCCTCGGCAACCAAATCAACCGGAATGACAGATGCAGGATGTTATTTTACGTCAGGAACCGCTAAAGACATCTGGTTCACATTTACAATGCCGGCGAGTGGCAGTGCTACCGTTCAAACACAGGCCGGCGCTGCGCCAGCCATGTCCGACGGATCCATTGGTTATTACACTGGCACCTGTGGATCGCTGACCTATAAAAGCTGTGATGACGATTCGGGACCCGGGAGTATGCCTCAGATTACTATTAGCGAACCGGCCGGCACAACCATTTACCTCCGCTACTGGGGATACAGCAGCAGTACAGGGAATACACAATTCTGCGTCGTGAATGCCTGCCCCGGTTTTTCAGCCCCTTCGGGAGTAACAGCTACTTTGTCACCAACAACCGGATCTTCTTCCACCAATGTAACCTTCACTGCTACCGGAGTTACAGGAGGTTCATGCAGTGGCAGCTGGGAATATCAGTTTGAAACCGTTGCGGGAGTAGTTAAACAAGCCTGGAGCACCACCACTACCTACACCATGAACGCTGTAACCCGTGACACGGCTATGGTGGTCAAAGCGCGCTGCTCGACCTGCAACACATCTTCAGTAAGCTCTTCGTGGCTGGTATTTGATTACCTGACACCTTCTTCGAACGATGCCTGTGCCAGTGCCATTCCATTAACTGTTCAGAACTATTGCAGCGGCACCGGCAAATACACCAAAAAAGATGAAACAGACGATGCCGGAGTTCCTGCACCCGGCTGTGGTGGTTATACTGGCGGAGATGTATGGTTTACCGCTGTAATACCTGCAAGCGGAAATCTGAATATTGACACTGATACCATTCCCAATGCATCTGCCACAGTCATCGGAGGAAATCATCTGACAGATCTTGGTATGGCTGTATATTCCGGATCATGCGGATCGCTTTCCTTGCTTTCGTGTGACGATGACAACAGCAATAACGGCGCAAATCCAAAAATTGCGCTCAGCGGACTAACGCCAGGATCTACAGTTTATATCCGGGTCTGGGACAAAAACAATGATCAGGAAGGCACATTTGTTATCTGCGCTACCGATGGCCCGGCCATTGATCCCGGTCAAAACTGTCTGCAGGCCTATACCATCTGCAACGACGCCACCATTGGCGGAAATTCGGAAGGAATGGGCTTTAATGAATTAAATGCAACCAACAAAGGATGTTTTACTTCCGGTATCGAGCATCAGAGTACGTGGTATGCCTTTTCACCTTCAGCGGCAGGAACCATCGGATTAATTCTGAGTCCGGCCAATGGAACCGATGATTATGATTTTGCCATCTGGGGACCATATCCGGCAGGATCGACCCTGGCAACTGTTTGTCCGCCTAACGTTGCTCCTCTGCGATGCAGCTGGTACAACGGCGTGGGAACGACCAACTGCTATGCAGGCGATTGCAACAATACCGGTATGGTAGCAGGTGAAACCGAAACGTCGGATGATGCCAACGGTGTCCCTGCCGGAACATACAAGGGATGCGTCGCTCCGATAACAGTAGCAGCGGGTGATGTAGGAAAAGTATATATCATGCTCATTGATAACTGGAGTGCAACCACCAGTCCGTATTCATTCGACTGGACACTTGGTTCGGGATGCACGCTGAGTTGTCTGACACTTCCTGTGATTGCAGGCGATGTGCAGGCTGTTTGCAGCGAAACCGGAATTATTTTTCAATGGACCACCTATTCAGAAAACAACAACGATCATTTTACCATTTACAGGCTCAACGATGCAAACGACAAAGAAATCATTGCCACAGTCAATGGATCAGGCAACAGCAATATACCCCTTGATTACGCCATCGAAGTTCCCACCGGCAAGTCGTTGAATGAAGCCTTTCAGCTCACACAAACCGATTTCAACGGAAATGAAACTCCAATCGGATTTATGAACAGCAATTGTACGGATCAGAACAGTTTTTCCATTGAAAATGCCTATTGTGAGTTCGCCACCGAAAGCATCCATGTTGTTTTCACAGCTGATGAAATCGGCCGGTATACAGCAGAACTGATTTCACTTTCAGGCAGTGTTCTTCAGCGTCACGACTTGTTTGTATCAACAAAAGGAGAATCCCGTTTCTGTTTTGAAAAGGATCAATCCGATGAACAAATATATGTAGTCAGGATTTCATTATCAGAAAACAAATCAGTATCGGCGAAAGTAAATTGTTTTTAAAGGGCATCACTAAAAACCTCGTTTTGTATGCAATCAACGTGTCTTTCAGAAACAATGCAAAGCTGAAAATTAGTTGATTGCATCGATATTTCGACGGAGTTTATCCAGCGGAACGCAGGGCTCAGAATGACAGCGGGGCTCAATATGACAAAACGGGATTTTTGGAATGCCCCAAAAAGAAGAAGCAATTTGGAACACGTTCATACAGGCAAATTTTATATATTTGTCTTTTACTTGATTATGAGACCTGTATTGCAGTTCCTTATTGTCATTACAGCAACGGCATTTCTTCTGGCAGGCGGTTGTCATGTAATTGCTCAAACACCGACCCCATCGAAAAATGATAATCATTATTCGTCTTTCAGTGTTTTCGGCAAAAACGGAAAATACGCTGAAGAAATTGCTCTTCTGATTGAAAATTCAAGACAATTGCTTCGCAAAGGAAGAATAGACAGTGCCATGGTGCTTGCATTTGAAGCCCGCAGCAAAAGTCTCAGACTTCCGGCTTTTATCAATTTATATTATACCGCGTCGTGCAATCAATTGCTGGGCGAAATTTATTACACCCGGTATATGGAAAGCGAGGCCATTGAAATGAATCTGCTTGCACTCGACCAGTTCATTGAATCGCGCGATACCACAAAGGTTGCAGAAGTATTAAATTCGATTACAATTATTGGTTTAAGTCTTGAAAATTCTACAACGAGCACTGTTTCCCTAAGTCTGCTGACAAACATTACACAAGGATCGAAGGATCCATATTTAAAAGCTTTGACGTACGAAGCAAAAGCTGATTATTTCGATGCATCGGGCGAGTACGGCAAAGCAACAGAACTATTTCATGAGGCAGGCATACATTATCAGCTTGCCGGTAAATATGAAAAAACATCGGATGCCATTTTATCACAAGCCATCAGTGAATTCAGTGCAGGAAAAACAAACTATGCACTGGAACTGGTTGACAGTGTGAAGTCACTGAATCTGAAAAACAACCTGAGAAAAAATTATCTCGAAGCTGTGTATTATCAGGCAGAATTTATTGGTTCTACCCAACCACAGGAAGGAATAAAAATAATCGAAAACACGCTTGGAGAGCTACGTCAGAGCAAGCTCAATATCCACCTGGGTATTTTTCTTAAATTGCTGGTAAGCTTACAGAAACAAACCGGAGATTTCCAGAACGCCTTTAAAAACAATGAAGAGTTTCATAAGACCCTGAACGAAATTTACAGTTCAGAAGCTGAAAGAAAAATTGCCGATTTGCAACTTCAGCTGGAAAAAGGATCATTGAATCACAGGATCAATATGCTGCAAAAGGAACGGGAACTAGCTCTTGTAAATTCTCGGAGTCAACGCAACATGCTGTTTTATTTTTTTCTGGCAACCATTGTTTTATTTACCATGGCGCTGAATAATATGCGGCGTCTGCAATACCGGTTATATCTGCTGAAGGAGTTTACGCTTGATTTCCCGATCGGCAGGTATTTGCTGGCATTTGGAATCAGTCTGGCCTATTATACCGGGATTCTTTATTTAGTTAATCCCTTGAATCTTTCAGCCGATTCTGTTACACAACAATTATTGCACTACGCCATAACCGGCTTTCTTATTTCAGCACTTACCACAACCGGCATCATATTACTACCCTCACAATGGTCGGCCAAACCCGGCTTTAATAAACGTTTTACCGCAACGGCACTCATTTTTATTGCTGTAATTAATGTTGTGGTTATTCTTTACGCAGCCATATCCGGCACAGCCAATTATTCCTGGATTGACAACCTGAACATTATTCTGGTGGTAACAGGCATCACCATGATGCCACTGTTCTTTTTTATCATTTACCTTGAAAAAGTATTGTTGCGAAAGCACATTCATCTGGCCGGACTGTTGTCGAACAGAATACATACATTGCAGCCCGAGAAGCAATCGGACCTAGTGGAAATCTATTCCGACAGATCGAAAGATGTTATTAAACTTGATGCTTCAAACCTGCTTCTGATCGAGGCTGCCGGCAATTACGCCAAAATAGTTTTTATCGAAGAAACAAAAATCAAAACAACGCTCATTCTGGCAACGATGAAGCTACTTGAAAGCCAGCTGGCCAATTATCAGCAATTCAGCCGTTGTCATAAGTCCTATATTGTGAACCTGAAAAAAGTGAAAAAGGTGTTGGGAAATTCACACGGATACAAACTCGAAATACCAGGCATCGACGATTTGGTGCCGGTTTCGAGAAGCTATGCAGAGACGTTTATCAAGAGCATTGACAAAGTATATCGCGAAAACTGAGCAAACCCCAATCCTCACGCATAATGTACAACTGCCACATTCACACATTCACAGAAAACGATATTCCGGAAAAGTTTTATCCGAAACTGATCATGAAATTTTTGCGGAAAGAATCGACCGAAGATCTGGTGAAACATTTTCTGGATTATCTGCATATACTGGAAACCACCTTTGGCATTGATGCTGAAGAAGCCGAGCGCTATCTGCAGTTTTACATCATTGGAAGCAAAGATTCGCAGGATGAAATTTTCAGAATCTGCCAGACAAGTTATCCGGCCGGAACAAAATTTTTCACCCTCAGTATGGACATGCAGTTCATGGGCTGTGGCAATGTTCCGCGCGACTATTCATTGCAGCTGGATGAACTTGCGACAACCGATACAACGCACATTCTACCTTTTGTGCACATCGATCCGCGCCGGAACGGATATTTCTCCATTCTCCGCAAAGCCATAGAGCAACAAGGCTTCAGAGGTGTCAAAATTTATCCGCCGCTGGGCATATTTCCGTTCGATTCACGATTAGACTGTGTTTATGAGTATTGCACCGACAACAATATTCCGGTGATTGCACACTGCAGCCCGCATAATCCCACACATTACAAAGGCACCAGAAAAGAGCTCACTGAACTTTTAAAGAATCCATACTTTACAGTCAATCCGCGTGGGCTGAATAAAAAAGATCTGTGCGACATTTTCACACATCCGAAAAATTATCACATCGTTTGTCAGAAATTTCCGGATGTACGCATCAGCCTGGCGCATTACGGGTCAGCGCGCATGTGGAGAAAAATGCTGTGCGATCCTGGCGACACCGAAAACTGGGTGAACATTATCAACAGCATGATGCTGCAGTATCCGAATCTGTACACCGATATATCGTACACCATGTATGAAAACGAAGCTGAATGCAGCAATACGTTTTATCAGCTGCTGAATTCGTTTTTACAAAACGCCATCCTTCGCCGTAAAGTCTTGTTTGGTTCCGATTTTTTTATGCCTGCCTCGCAGAAAACCGATGCTGATTTTGTCGGCAACCTGCGTGGTTCAATCGGTGATGCGTTGTTTGATGAAATTTCAATCCATAATCCGGAGCGGTTTCTGGGGGTGTGAGAGTCATTCAAAGCCAACTCTTCCATGTCGCCGGGGCGAACTCCTTCGTCGGACTATAGTAGATTGGGGAGAAGTGTTTTTGATTTGAAAAAATAGTACATTTACGTCTCAAAATTTTTGTTCAAATGTCAATTCCAACTACGCGAACGAAAGAAGATGCTGCGATCAGCATCAACGTGGAACTCTGCACCGGATGCGGGCTATGTGTGAAAGCCTGCTGCAGCGACATGCTGAAAATCGAAAACGGAAAAGCTGCTGAATTAAAAGGAAAATCTGTTTTCAACTGCATTGCATGTGGTCACTGTATGGCCATTTGTCCTGAAGGAGCTATTAGCATCAGTGGCAGGACCATGTCGCCGGGCGATGTGTTCGATATTCCAAAAGATGCATCGGATGCGACATACGAACAACTTATGGCTTTATTCGAACGGCGGCGGAGTGTACGAAAATTCAATCAGAAAACGGTGGAGCCCGAAGTGATTGAAAAAATTCTGGCTGCCGCACGCACTGCTCCGATGGGGCTTCCACCCAGCGATGTGCATGTACTTATTCTGGATGGGCGCGAAAAAGTAACCGCCTTTACAAAAGACTTTGCACAGTTTCTGAAAAGCCTGAAATATCTGGTGTCGGGCTGGTTTCTGGCCATCATGCGGCCTTTCTGGGGCAAAGCCAACGACGAAATGTTCCGCAATTTCATGCGCCCATTATTTGAAAATTATATCGGTGAAATGGAAAAAGGAAATAACTATATCACATACGATGCGCCGCTGGCCATGTATTTTTATGGTTCGCCCTATTCCGATCCGGCCGATCCTATAATTGCAGCCACCTATGCCATGCACGCCGGCGAGGCGCTGGGACTTGGAACCTGCATGCTGGGCGCCATTCATCCATTTATTCAACGCGGCAAAAAAGCAGAACAATTCCGCAAAGCGCACGGCATAAAATATAAAAGTCAGGAAGGACTTTTTGTGATTTTCGGTTATCATGATTTGAAGTATAAAAAAGGCGTCAAACGTACTTTTGCAGATGAAACTTTTGCATAGAAAATACTTTTTACTTTTGTTGCTGATGTTTCCGGTTTGCGCATCGGGACAGCATTCTGACACGATCAGAATAAACAAAGATATTCAGCTGATTCAACTGAAAGATTCGTTTTTTCTGCACGTCACCACCGATTATGTGGACGGCTTTGGCATGGTGTCTTCCAATGGATTGCTGGTCATCAGAAACAACAATGCGTTGATGATTGACACACCGATGGACGAAATAAAAACAGCTGCAATACTTGATTATCTGCGCGATTCGATGCATACAACCGTCACTGTTTTTATTCCCGGTCACTGGCACAACGACTGTATTGGCGGACTTGCCGAGCTTCATCGCAGGAATGTTTTTTCCATTGCCAATGAAATGACGCGCGCCGAATGCATTAAACGAAATCTGGTAGCACCGAAGGCGTCGTTTTCGAAATCCCTGACATGGTCATTCTGCGGAATCCCGCTCGAATGCTTTTATCCGGGTGCAGGACATAGTCTTGACAATATTGTTGTGTATTTTCCGGAACAGAAAATTCTTTTTGGCGGATGTCTGATTAAATCGGCCGGATCAAATTCCATCGGAAATATTGCAGATGGCGATGTAGAAGCATGGCCAAAGACCTTGAAAAAAGTGCAGAAAAAATATCCGGATGCTGAAATGATTATTCCGGGACATGGCTCTGTGGGTTCGTTTCAGGTTATTGAACACACAAAGGTTATTGTACGGAACTACCTGAAAGGCAGGCAATAGATTCCATCTGTTCAGATTTGCCGGTAACTGATTAATTGTTGACATTTTTCTATATGATACTAATTTTATGCAATTAAAATTCAATGCTATGAAAACATTTTTATTCGCTCTGATTATCTTCACGTATTTGTCAGGAATAGCCCAACAGGACAAACCCTGTAAAAACATCAGCTATATTTCACCTCAAAAAGCGATGCTCAGCACCGACAACGGCTACAGGGCCGACTCATGTGAATATCACTGCCTGTGCGAGCCACAGAGTGTTGATGGCGAAAAGCACTATTATTATTATGACCAGTTTGGAAGGGATACTTCCATCTGGAATTTCTATCAGGACTCGATTATTGACCCGTGGCGTTTGGCTGGCAAAGATACCAGAGAGTTTTACACCTTTGATAAAATTCTGAATGAAAGAAATTACTGGTATGAGGAAGCAAGCGGCTTGTGGCATCCATCAATGTTATATGAATATACTTACAATGCTTATGACCAGCTTATACAATTAAAACAATCTGACTTGTGGCCGACCACTTTCCTTTGGTCAAAATCAGATTACACGTATGACAATTATGGCAAGATCATTCAGAGAGTTGATTTTTATACTGACGGAACATATCCTATCCGCGAAATTGGTAAAACAATGAATTATTATCTGACAAATGATAGTTTGCAGTATTATGATTATTTCAGATATGACACTATTAATTCACAATGGATCATCTACCAGACAGTACATCACACCTACAATACATTGTGGCAGCTTGCATGTAAATCAGTCGGGTACTGGAGTAACAATAACATTGATTTTAAATTTAAATACCTATACGAATACGATACTAATGGAAATCTTCTCCGGCAGTTAAATCTCGAGAAATATACAGGCAGTTACACCTATGATACAACAAGGGTGTATCAGGCTTTCTATAATTCAGCCGGAAAGCCTGATTCCGCATTGCATTCATCCTGCTGGTCGGCTACCCATGAATGGGACATGCTTGAAAAATTTTATTACGACAGTCATGGTAATCAGATACGATGGGAGTACTATTTGCATTGGCAAAACGATTCTGTTTGGCAATTGTTTGGTTGGGAAGATTGCTATTACTCACAACATTCTCTTGTTCACGGAATATCAGAAACAGCACCAGAAATGACTTTTACAGTATTTCCAAATCCGGCTTCGGATCAGATTCAGATCAGCACAGAGGAATCATCTGTAACTGAAATTACAATTATGGATTTGCGAGGAGCAGAATTGATGTCCTTGCAAACCGATCTGAGCAATCAGCCGTATGTCAATATTTCAGCTCTACCGGACGGAATGTATTTTATCAGATGTACTGCTGAAAACGGAAAGAGTAATGTACATTCATTTGTTGTTCAGCACTGAGCATTATCCCAGTGCCACATCGAGGAACATCATGAGGGCGAAGCCGGCCATGGTACCGGTGGTAGCAAGGTCGTTGTGTTCGCCGCGCTGCGATTCGGGAATAAGTTCTTCGACGACAACATAAATCATTGCGCCGGCAGCGAATGCCAGTGCGTAAGGCAGCATGGTGGTCATGTGCAGCACAGCCAGCGCGCCAATGACGCCGCCTGCGAGTTCAACCATACCCGAAAACTGTCCGGCCATAAACGAGCGCATTCGGGAACGGCCATCGCGGAACATAGGCAGTGAGACCGCAGCGCCTTCGGGAAAATTCTGCAAACCCATACCAATCGTGAGTGCAATGGCGCCAGCGAGCGTTGTACCTTCGATTCCCGAGGCCAGTGACCCGAACACAATTCCAACAGCCAGACCTTCGGGAATATTATGGAGGGTTACTGCGAGTATCAGCAAGGTATTGCGGTTCCACTTCACCGGCAAGCCTTCGGCATCGGTTTTTTTCATTCCGTTGTGCAGGTGAGGCAGCAGGCGGTCGGCGATACGCAGAAAAGCTGCTCCGGCCAAAAAGCCGATCACAGCGGGAATCCAGCCAATACCACCACGAGCTTCTTCCATTTCGATGGCCGGACTTAAGAGGCTCCAGAAGCTGGCGGCAATCATCACACCGGCAGCCACGCCCAGCATCAGATCGAGTATTTTGCGGTTAATTTCTTTGAATAAAAAAACAGTCGCTGCACCCAGCGCCGTCATAAACCAGGTAAAAGTAGTTGCCAGAGCGGCCTGGCCAACATGTCCAATGGATTCAAGCCAATTCAGGAAACCCATTAAATAACAGTTTCAATAATTTTGCGATCGACTTTATGGTAGAATTTGGATTCAATTTCGTCGCGTTCTTCAAGGAAAGCCTGAAACTCTTCGCTTGCTGACACGCGTTGCTGAATGGTATCTTCAAAGGTATCGGTCAATCCCATCACCAGTTCGCACAATTCGCGTACAGCATTTAAATCGCCACGCTGATAGCTGATATAATCGACCAGATCTTTTTCACGAATATAATTCATGAATAAAGGGCTGGATTTGCGGCCAACCATAAAGCTCAGACCGGCTACTTCAGCTGCGCTCAGGTCGAGAACATCGTCCATAATGAAAGCCACCTGAGTCGGTCGCAGATTGAAAGTATCGTTCATATGAGTAAATGCTTCCTTCTTCGATTTGAAGGAAACATACACGGCATTGTAATGTTCGCGTTTGGCCAGGTCAAAAGCCGAGTCACTTATCTGATTAGTTACAATGCCGGTAAAAGGAATTTTTTTATACCGAAGCCAGTAGCTGAAACGGAGTAAATTAATACCAAGGCTATCCGTTTCACTGTATGTTGAAGGGAATTCGGAGCTTTTTTTACCACTGTTGAAAACGCCGTCCCAATCGAATAAAAAGCCGTGTATATTTTCGAGTTTTTTGGCAATTTTCGTTGCAGGGGTCATGAAAACACCGCCATACTGTTCAAACAATTCCTGTATTAATTCAGGTTTCATATAGATGAATTTAATGCACTAAAGTACAAAAAATTTTAGAATCACCTTTTGTTGACAATCAATTGCCAGGTGCTACGTGATTTTTGTTCGAGCAAAACTTTTCGGTTTTTGACAAATTCATCGGCCGAATCGCTTTCGTAATGCCGGATTGTGATTAAATCGACCGAATCGTTATATCGAACAATATATCGTTTTGCAAGGTCTTCGATGAGGACTGACAGTTTTGCAGGTTCAAAATCGAAACTCACCGAAAAGCTCACGGCGCTGTTTTGCATTAAGCGAACCTTGATGTTGTTTCGCGAAAAAAGAGAAAATATTTCGCTGATGTTTTTTTCGTTGATAAATGAAAAATCGCGAGGCAGGATGGATAACAGAACCTGGTTAAATTTGAAAATATAGGACACCGCATTTTTATCGTCGTTGCCATTTCTATCAATCATAGTCCCCTCGCCTGCCGGATTAAGAAACGATTTTACGCGCAGCGGAATATTTTTGTTTTCGAGCGGCTTGATGGTTTTCGGGTGTATTACGGTTGCGCCGTAATAGGCCAGTTCCACTGCTTCGCGGTAAGAAATATGCGGTAAAGCAATAGCCGAAGGAATGAGTTTCGGATCGGCATTCATGATGCCTGGTACATCTTTCCAGATGATGACTTCGACAGCATTGAGTGCGTGTGCAAAAATGGCGGCTGAAAAATCGGAACCTTCGCGGCCAAGCGTTATCGGACAATTTTCTGCTGAACGACCGATGAAGCCCTGAGTGAGAATAATTTTATATTGACTGAACCAGTCTTCTGCGGCAGCGTTAATGCGCTGTGTAGTTTCGTCCCAATTGACAAATGCGTCGCGATACGTGTTATCGGAGATAACATAGTCGCCGGCCTGCACCAGTCCTGCGGCGAATCCGACATTCAGCAGATAAGCATGGAGAATAGCGGTAGCGATTTTTTCACCATAGGAAACAATGCGGTCGTAGCTTTTATCGAAAGAAGATTCCTGCGCAACATCAAGTTCTGCCGTCAGCTTTGAAAAAATGTCAGCCACCGTTTGGTATACCGGATCGGTAGAGTACGGAAACAATTCCATCAGTATTTCATCGTGATAGCGTCGCGATTCGGAAATCCGCTTCACGGCATCATTATTTTGTCCGGCAATGTACGCCTGATGCACCCGTTCGAGGGCATTGGTCGTTTTGCCCATTGCCGAGAGGACAATCACCAGATGATTATTTTCATATTTTCCAAGGATGGAAGCCACATTGCGGACGGCTGCGGCATCTTTCACCGAGGCGCCGCCAAATTTAAAAACACGGATTTCAGATTGCATGTACCAATAATTTTCGCAGCACAAAAGTAAGGAATAATTCTCCTGAAAAGAATAGAGAAATAGTTTGCATTAATGAATTATTCCCTACCTTCGCGGTCAAACAACCACACCATGCTTGTTATAGGGATTGCCGGCGGAAGCGGCTCAGGGAAAACAACAGTTGTCAAAGCAGTGATGTCGCAGTTTACCAAAGGCGAAGTCTGTCTGCTTTCACAGGATTCATATTATCGCGACAACGGCCATCTGAGTGCCGAAGAGCGCGCCCGCATTAATTTCGATCATCCATCGTCGATTGAATTCAGTTTATTGAGCAAGCATCTTGACATGCTGAAAGCCGGACAGGATATTCAGATGCCCATTTATTCATATGTCACCTGTGCGCGGTCGAAAGAAACCATTCCTGTTTCCCCTGCCCGGGTAATGATTGTGGAAGGCATTCTGGTTCTGGCCAATCCCAGGCTGCGCGATCGGCTGGACATAAAAGTATTTGTTGATGCCGATGGCGATGACCGGCTGATGCGTATTATCCGCCGCGACATTGAAGAGCGTG
>CAYSCE010000015.1:0-21115 GCA_964429475.1 uncultured Bacteroidaceae bacterium
CCCAGGATAAATCATGCGGATAAAAACAGGAATTTTTTCATGATAACACCTTGGATTATTACAAGGTGCAAAAGTAATAATTTATCCCTTATATTTAAAATTAAATAGAAGAATTCATTAAAAACGGCTAATAATATTGTCTTTATGTACGTCTTTTCCTGAAAAAGGTCTGCAATAGTTCAACCGATTCATTCTTTAACACTCCTTTGTTAATCAGTGTTTTAGGATGTAATATTTTATCTGAAACGGTGCTGAAACCGGCTTTCATATCTTCGGTGGCGTAAACCAGACGACCGATTCTGACCCATTTTAAAGCTCCTGCACACATCACACAGGGTTCAAGAGTAACATACAGCGTAAAATCATCAAGATATTTCATGCCCAGATCGGCGGTGGCAGCAGTAATGACAAGCATTTCGGCATGAGCAGTTACATCTTTGAGCAACTCGGTCTGGTTGTATCCGCGGGCAATAATTCTGCCCTGATGAACCAACACGGCGCCGATTGGCACTTCGTTGTTCCGGAATGCTTTTTTAGCTTCTTTCAGCGCTTCGGCCATGAATTTTTCATCGTCGTGTTGAATCATTTGCTCAGGATTTTAATTTCCACCCTCCGGTTCAGTTGCCGTCCATCGGGCAGGTTGTTGTCGGCAATCGGAACTTTGCTTCCATAACCGATATATCGCATCCGGTTCAGCGCTATCCCTTTTTCATACAGGTATTCCAGCACTGCCTTGGCCCGGGCTTCGCTTAAGGCCTGATTGTACCTTTCGGTTCCAATGTTGTCGGTGTGCCCCGAAATTTCGATTTTCATATTCGGATACTGCTCCAGAATTGCATAGATTTTATTCAGCTCGGCAAACGAATAGGGGAGCAATTCCGTTTTGTCGAATTCAAAGTATACGTTGCGCAGAATGATGGTTTCGCCGATTTCGATATCCTCCATAAAAAGTGAGTCTTTTTCGCTGAATTCTACCGGTGGAAACGAATCCAGCTGATTCATCAGTACATTGCAGGAACATTCATCCGGACTTTTAATGCTGAATAAACGAAAATCATCGAACAGGTAATAGGCAAATGAATGAATTTCGGCCGATGGCTCTTCCACCAGCTCCACGTATTCGGTTTCGAGATAATTGGTGAAATTGCCGATGGTCATGTATTTTTCTTCTCCGCTGGCGCGGAAATAGCCCGAAAATAAATTCCATTTTTCACGCTCACTCAGCAGGCTGTCTCGCCTGGTTTCAAGTTGAGGAATAAATTGAAATATTTCCGACGCTTCGTCAAACATGGGCTTGGTGCTGCTCATATACACCGATAAGCCATTCGAAGCTATACCACTGTTTTTGCCAAGTACATAATAAAATTGCAGGCAGTACATTTTATTGCGCTCAAGCGGCATGGTAATGACGGTTTGCAGATGTTCGTTGTATCCCCTCGAAAATGGATATCGGTTCGAGTCGGCCCGTAAAATCATGCCTGCATAGGCATTTCCGCTGTGTGGCTCCATGTCCCCGGCAAAATTGACAGGTATGCCGACTTTACTTTTAATGCTGCAACGATTGAAATAGTCGGGCGTTGAAGTGTTTGTGATAAACCAGCCGGGAGCCAGCTCGGTAACGCCTTCCAGATAATGGATATAGTCTTCGGGACAATTACGGTAGGTCTCGAAACCTCCGTTATAAATTAAATTTTCCTGCGAAGCCAGCGGCAGCGCAGAAAACAACAAAACAGACAGCAGAAAGCAAATGAATGTGATTCGCATGTGGATGTAAAATTAAAACTTTTATAATGAACGAATATTGTAATTTCGCAGAAATTTTTTTTCATGTATAGGACACATACCTGCGGCGAATTACGCCACGAAAACGTTGGACAAACAGTAACACTCAGCGGATGGGTGCAACGGATCCGCGATCTGGGCGGAATGACTTTTATCGATCTGCGCGATCGTTATGGCATAACCCAGCTGATTTTCGACCTCGATGCAAATAAAGTTTTGTGCGAAGAGGCCCGGGCGCTGGGTCGCGAATTTGTGATTTCTGTTACCGGCGTTGTACGCGAAAGATCCAATAAAAACAAAAATATTCCAACAGGCGAGGTCGAACTCGAAGTCTCGAAGATTGACGTGCTCAACAAATCGCTTTTGCCGCCCTTTACCATTGAAGCCGATACCGATGGCGGTGAAGAAATCAGAATGAAATACCGTTACCTCGATTTGCGCCGTCCACCGCTGCAATTCAATATTCAGCTCCGCCATCACATGGCGCTCGAGGTCCGGAATTTTCTCAGTCAGAAAGGATTCATGGAAATTGAAACACCTTATCTGATTCGCTCTACACCTGAAGGTGCACGCGATTTTGTGGTACCGTCTCGCATGAATGTAAATCAGTTTTATGCTCTGCCGCAGTCACCGCAAACCTTTAAGCAATTGCTGATGGTGTCGGGCTTCGACCGCTATTTTCAGATTGTACGCTGTTTCCGCGACGAAGATCTGCGCGCCGACCGCCAGCCTGAATTTACACAGATTGACTGCGAAATGTCGTTCGTGGAACGCGAAGATGTTCTGAATGTGTTTGAAGGACTGACCAAACAACTTTTCAAAAAAATCAAGAATATTGATTTGCCCGATTTTATGCGCATGCCTTATAGCGATGCCATGCGTCTGTATGGCAGCGATAAGCCCGATCTCCGCTTTGGAATGCAGATTCAGGATATTACCGCGCTGGGTCAGGGTAAAGGTTTTGGCGTTTTTGATTCGGCCGATCATGTACTGGCACTGGTTGTACCTGGCGCCGCCGAATATACCCGAAAGCAGCTGGATGAGTTAACCGATTGGGTCAAGCGCCCGCAAATTGGCGCCACGGGCCTTATCTGGGCTAAGTTTGCTGCCGATGGTACCGCAAAATCCTCAGTCGATAAATTCTTTTCCGCCGAAGACCTGAAGGTCTGGAAGGACACTTGTGGTGCAGCCGATGGCGATCTGATGCTGATTGTGGCCGGTAAGAAAAAGAATATTTTCAACATCGCCGGTGAGCTGCGGCTTGAACTTGGAAATCGTTTGAATCTGCGCGATCCGTCGAAATATGTAGCTCTTTGGGTGGTCGATTTTCCGCTGCTGGAGTGGGATGAAGATGCACAGCGCTTTTTTGCCATGCATCATCCGTTTACATCTCCGGTCGAAGAAGATGCAGCAAAGCTTGAATCAGAGCCGGGTTCGGTGCGTGCCAACGCATACGATCTGGTTATCAACGGTGTTGAAATCGGTGGAGGAAGTATCCGTATTCACAATCGCGATCTGCAAATGCGCATGTTCAGAGCACTTGGTTTTACCGAAGAAGAAGCGGCCCATCAGTTTGGTTTCCTTCTGGGTGCTTTCGAATACGGCGCTCCGCCTCATGGTGGAATTGCTTTCGGATTCGATCGCTTTGCTGCCATCCTGGCCGGACAAAACAATATCCGCGATTTCATTGCTTTCCCGAAAAACAATTCAGGACGAGATCTGATGGCCGATGCGCCTTCCGAAATCGATCCGAAGCAATTGACGGAACTCAATATCAATCTGGTAAAGCCTGAATAAACAGAGCCTATTTTTTTCTCAGTTCCTGCAGCGAATATTCCTCATAAAAAGCTGCCCGGGCCATGTTAAACTTGTCAATGATGCTGTTCAGTGATGAATCGGCTTTAAACGATAATTTTAAGATGTCCGAATAATCGGCATCTTTTACCGGAAATGAAATTTTTTTCAGTTTCTGATTTAATAAAGGATAGGTGTTTTTTACAACAGAATCATATCCATCCAGCATTTGACCGGCGGCCAGCAGCAGCTTTGAATGGCCATGTTCCGACTGTTCGTTTTTTAACCGCGATTTTGCTGTATCAATGATTGACTGAAGTGCTGAAACTTTCTGATCGAGCTTTTTGATGGAATCATTCAGACTTTTTATTTTCTTTTTATTTTTTTTCAGATTGGGCGATTGAATTTCGCGCATCAGAAAATGAATACTCTCAACATACGCACTGTCCTGAACACTCACCAGTTCAATAGCAGCCAATGTACCCGAATACACCTCATTGGCTTCGGCACGTTCTTCTTCCGAAGGACCACATCCCGAAAATGCAAGTATTCCGCATAACAGGACGAAGGAAAAGATGACAGATTTTCTGTGTTTATTTTTCAAAATAGTCATGATTGTTTTTTCAGAAAAGGGTTGTGAAATTTTTGCGCCGGGCATTATCCGAATTATTGAGGGTAAATTGGTATTCGCCTGCAAATGTCTTTTGTGCATTCATAAATTGTTCGTTGGCGGCCGTTTCCTTATCATTGACCAGTTGCGCAAGCGCCTCCCATCTGTCGAAAATGATGTCTGTCAATAAAAGCACGTCCATTGAATAAATACTCATTATTTCGCGGTACTCATTGTCTGCAACTGATTTGAAAACAGCAATCATTTCAATCATGGCTTTCCGAAAAGTATCCTTGCTGTCGAAGGCTTTCATCTTGTTGTATTTCTTCGAAAGTTTTTTAAGTGTTTTCGAATAAATTTCAAAAGCTTTTTCAATATCTTTTTGATCTTTGTTGTTAACAATAGTACTCACAAACGCATCCTCCGCTTCAATCATTTTCAACTGATCAGCAACGATTCCATCATTATGTGCAATGGCCTGATCGACTGTCTGAGCCTGAGTATACAGAAACAACACGCACGACAATACAAGTAGCAAACTAACTTTCATGAATAACGCAGTTTCATCACGGAATTAATTTTTGATGCTGATTATGCAGACAGCGTGCAACAGCATATCTGCTATTGTTCAAGCTGAATTTCGAATTTGTACTGTTTTGCAAATTCTTCCTGGGCTGTCAGCCATTTGTCATTTGCACTGCCAGCTTTATCATTCACCATTTTTGCCAGATTTTTCCATTTCCGGTTGGCCTCTTCATTATATTCTCCGAAATAGATGTCGATCATTTCCCTGAATTCCTTTTCAGTAATACTTTTATGTGTGCTGATTAGCTCTATCATTGCCTTTCGGAATGTATCACTGTCATCAAAAGGCTCCATATCTGCATATTTTTTTTCCAAGGAATTCAGCAGGTTGAGCATATCTTTATGAGCAGCTTCAACGGTTTTCCGGTCACTGCCGGCATTGAAGGTTGCAATTAGCTTGTCTTCCTTGTCCATAATCTGTTTCTGATCAGCAACAATGGTATCATTAAGATCGATGGCACTCTGTTGGGTCGAGCCGCAGGACACGAGGAAAACGGCGATCAGAAGGCTGATAATACATGAGGTTTTATTCACTTGAAAAATTTTGAATGATTGTGATTTCAAAGATAAAAATAAATACAGAATGCCACAATGTTCTGGCGTTTTTTCTATGACCTTTCGTTATCTTTGCTGTGTGAAAACGGAAATTACTGCCCCGGTGGGGTCCTTTGAGTCGTTACTGGCCGCGTTGCAAAGTAAGGCTGATTCGGTATATTTTGGTGTGGGAAAGTTGAATATGCGTTCGACAGCGGCTGTCAATTTTCAGATCAGTGATCTGAGTAAAATTGTCCGTTTATGTCGCGAGAATCAGACAAAAGCTTATCTGGCCCTGAATACAGTCGTTTTTGATGATGAAGCTGATGATGTTTCAGAAGTACTGACTGAGGCAGCCCGCTGCGGTATTGATGCTGTCATTTCAACCGATGTCGGTGTTCTGAGTCTGGCCGCCGAAAAAGGGCTGCGGGTGCACCTTTCCACTCAGGCCAACATCACCAATACCGAGGCTGTGCGCTTTTATTCGCGATGGGTTGATGTGGTGGTGCTTTCGCGCGAAATGTCGGTTGAAAGAGTGAAAACCTTACACAGCAATATTATCAGCCAGAATATTTGTGGCCCATCGGGAAATCCGGTTCGTCTTGAAGGATTTGCGCACGGAGCGCTGTGTATGGCCATCAGCGGGAAATGTTATCTGAGCCTCGATAACATGAACCGCAGTGCCAATCGGGGCGATTGCACCCAAATATGTCGCAGACCTTATCTTGTTAAAGATCTTGAAGGTGGCGTGGAGCTGGAAATCGACAATAAATATATCATGTCGCCCCGCGACTTGTGCACGGTCGGATTTCTTGACCAGCTGATAGATGCAGGGATTTCGATATTAAAAATTGAAGGGCGGGGAAGACCGGCCGAATATGTATCGACGGTGGTTTCGGTGTATAACGAAGCGTTGGCGGCCATTGAAAACGGTACGTACACCCAGGAGGCTATTCAGGGCTGGATGCAGCGATTGTCGAAAGTGTACAACCGCGGTTTCTGGGAAGGCTATTACATGGGCAAACCAATCGGTGAATGGACAAACCGTCATGGTTCATCGGCTACAGTCCGCCGCGAGTATATAGGACGGGTGACCAATTATTTTTCGAAACTTGGTGTAGCCGAGGTAAAAGCCGAAACCGGCAATGTATATCCCGGAGAGTCAATAAGCATAACAGGCCCCACGACAGGCCTGTTGGAAACGGTTATTTCAGAAATTCATCTCGATAAGGGGCCTGCTGCAATGGCGCCTCAGGGATCATTATTTGCCTTCCCTGTTTCACGGCTGGTTCGCCGTGGCGACAAAATTTTTCGGCTGGTGCAGGTTTAATTGGCCAAAACAAAACGAACCGGTAATGTCATTTTTGTGCGGACTGGTCTGCCCAGACTGTTTTTGCCGGGTGACCACGCAGGCATAGCCGATACCACGCGCATGGCCTCGGCATCACACTGACTGCCGATTCCCCTTGCCAGCTCCACATTGCTTACAGCACCGTTTTTTTCGATGATGAATGTAACATACACGGTTCCGTAAATACCGGCATCTATGGCTGTTTTCGGATAATGGATGTTTTTTAAAAGGAAGGATTTGAGCCCGGCTTCACCGCCTGCAAACTCCGGCATGATGGGCGGAATCAGAATTACGGTGTCGGGCACTTCAGCTTCGTGGGTCGGCTCAGGAAAAAACTGAATCACTGGTCCTGAAGGGCCACCTGTGTCTTCGGGGGTGAAAATATCATCAGGAGTGTCAACTTCTTTTTTTGTGATTTCAATTTCTGTTGTTTTGGGTTTAATGGCAGGCGGTGGCGGAGTTTTCTGATCAATGGTGATTATGGTATCATTCTCCATAATAACATAATTACCACTGTTGATGTCCAGCGTAGATGCAGGGGTTGTTTTCCATTCAAAGGCAGCCAGAACTATAAAAAGTGCGACTACCAGACCGACTTCGAAAAACAGGTTTTTATAGAGATCCATGTTTTTCGATTTGTTTTTTTTAGGGCTCATAGTTGGTTGATTTTAATTCGCATCAAGTTAAAACAACTTAGAGGCGGAATCAACACAAGCTCAGTCTGGGTGCGGTTTCGCAAAGATAACGGCACAAAAAACCGGCCGAAGCCGGTTAGGAAAATATCGAAAAACAATCTTAGTGCAGAATAAAGCGTACGGGCAGGTTAAATTGTACACGAACCGGCTTACCGCGCTGTTTACCGGGATTCCACTTTGGCATGTCTTTTACAACGCGCACTGCTTCATCATCACAACCGCCACCAATACCGCGTGCAAGTTTTACATTTGAAATGGATCCGTTGGCTTCAACAATAAAACTTACGTAAACAATACCCTGAATATTACTTTCGCGTGCAAGTTGCGGGTATTTGATATTGTTTCCAAGGTAAGTCATCAATGCTTCTTCGCCACCAGGGAATGAAGGAGCTTCTTCAACAACGAGGAAGACTTCGGTTTCGACAATTTCTACGTCTCCGCCTTCATCAATTGGTGCAACAAAATCACCAACTTCGTCATCCTGGGTGGATTCAGCGTCGATATCGAGATCATTCTGAACTTCAATATCATCATCAACGATTTCAAGTTCAGTAGTCTGGGGTTCGGGAGCAGGAGGAGGCGGTGGAGCCTCGCGGGTAATCTGAACATCTTCTTCAACGATGGTTGCAGGTCCGGCAACAATGGCTTTTTCTTCATCCTTATCGTATTTTCGCCATTCGAAAGCGGTGAAAATGAGAGCCAGAGAAATAACCAATCCTATCTCCAGAAAAAGACTCTTGAAACGTTCAAGGTCGTATTTCGGATTTTTTTTGATTTCCATGGTGTATTTTTTTATTGTTTTTGCAAAGATGCAGAAAATTCAGCTTTTCACAAACACTGTATCAGAATATGGTTTAATCCGATAAGTTTTTGGTTTGGGAAGGGTGAATCTTCAGGAAAAATTAGTGACCGGTCTGGTTTTTATAGCTGGCAGGATCCAACAGGTCGCTGAGTTGTGCGGGATCGGTAATTTTAATTTTAACGATCCAGCCCTCGCCATAGCAGTCTTTATTGATCAGATCGGGAGTTTCTTTAACTTTTTCGTTGAATTCGAGAACTTCTCCGCCAACAGGCATGTACACATCGGTAACGGTTTTTACAGCTTCGATTGAACCCAGAGCTTCTTCACGATCGAGGGTTTCGCCAACGGTTTCTACTTCAACAAAGACCACGTCGCCCAGTTCGGATTGAGCAAAATCAGAAACGCCTACATAAGCGATATCGCCTTCAACGCGAATCCATTCATGACTTTTGGTGTACAGCAGATTTTCAGGAATATTCATTGTTCTTGGATTTTAATGCCCAAAATTACATTATTTTTCAAATCCGGCAACAAGAGACCGGAAAAATTATTGCGCGAGTGAGAACCTCAGGCTGATACCGGCGTTGGTATTGCTGTTGAGGAACTGCGACGAAATGTACGGATTGTTGATTACTTTGTCGAAGAAAGCCCGGATGGTGAATTTCTGGCTCAGCATATATTCAGCCGACAGGTTGATGGAGTAAACTCTTTGTCCGGCGCTGATCTGATCGACGTTTTCAACGATTTTACGCAGCACCGTTTTGTTGTTACGGATGGAGAAATCGGCTTTCAGACTCAGGTCGCTTTTAAAGGTTTTTCCACCACTGAGCGAGAACTCAACATCTTTAATCCGATATCCGGTTCCAACGGTAATTTCGCCGGAAATCACCTCGGTCATCTGATTGTTGGCAAAACTGACGGCCAGATTCCTTGATTTTTTGTACTCAACTTTGGTAATCAGGCTGTTTTTCCAGGTGAGGTCGAGGTTAATGAGCGGGCTGAATTGTTCGGTAATGCTCACCTGTGCGATTTCATACTTGGGCAGATAATTGCCGAGCGCATCGCGCACTGTGGTAAAGCCATCGCCATCAATATCAGTAAACAAAATATTGGATGAATAGCCGCCAATATTATAGGTAGATCTGTAAGCATGGGTGATGGTTGCCGATTTGAACCGCTTTTTGACCCATGGAATTTCAGTAAGTCCATTGTACGAGAAACGCCAGTTGGGGAGCGGAAGGCTTGGGAATTTCGATTTGATGTATTTGACCGGGCTGTTACCGGTATAGGCAGCCAGGAAAGCCGGAATCAGCACATCCTGCGATGTTGGGCCATAGCCGGTGGGGAATACCTGACCGGTGGTTGAATCGGTATACCAGGTGCCGTCCCAGTTGGTGCTCATCGCTGCAACCTGTGCGGCAATTTCGGGTCTGAGATTTTTAAACTTTTCAAAAGTTGCGTTGGAATAATCGTCGTAATCTTTTATGAATGCGGTACTCCACGTCACAATAGAAATACTGAAACTTCCATTGTCAATTCCGGAATAGCTTTTAAACATGTCTTCGCTGGGATCATATTTAAAGTATTCGCTGTGGTTTGCCGTGAAATTACGCATGGCCGTGAGCTCAATCTTCATGTTTTTGGTTGGTTCGAGCGATACGCGGGCATTCAGGTTATTGTTACTTCGGTTTGCGTAAGCGTTGTTGAAGAGTGAATCTTTCGAAAGTAGGTTGTTTTGAATGAGTGAAGGCCTGATGTCGCGCTGATCGCCGAAGACAAATCCCCAGCCGGGTGCCTGTTTTTCGAGATCCATTCCAAGAATATCAATGCCACCGCGATAGCCTGGCAAATACGTTCCGTTGGCTATGGTGTAGCTGAGCGAGGCGTTTTTGGTCATCATAACAAACTTCAGGAAGTTGTCGGCAATGATTTTAAAAATGGGAATGGTGTCTTTTTTTGTTGTGCCGGTTGTATCGTCCGGATCCGGAATATTGTTTCGGTTGTTTGCTGTGGGGCGCGGATTGGACTGATTCAGTTTTTTGAGATAAGGAATTTTATTGTAGAGATTGACCAGGTTTCCATTGATGTTGGCCGAAATAGTCCGGTTGTTTTCAATGGTGTTGCCATACGGGCTTTCGGCGTATTCTCCCAGCGAATCCTTGTACAAAGCAGCAGCGGTCCATTTGTAATCGCCGCCATATTGCACCGAAGAGCTGATCCAGTCGAGCATGGGCAGTTTGTTGATAGGCAATGCATAATTCACTTTGAGCGACTGGTTGTAATTGGTTACCCGGCCCATTGACCTGACGTTGCGCCAGATAGAATCCATTTTCACTTCGTAATCACTGTCTTTTTTGTCTATGCTTCCCGGTGGTTCATCAATTCGCGCATTGGCATTGGCAATAAAATCGATTTTAATGCTTTTTGTCAGGTCGTATTTCAGCGAGTAGGTCCTGTTCCATGTGAAAGTTTTCAGATAAGTCGGCTCAATAATAATGAGTGCGTCCGATTTGTTGCGGTACAGATTTTCTTCGTAACCGCGGTCCAGATCGGTCCGGAAAGACAGCGATTTGGGCATGAGATAAAAGTTGAAATCGCCGATCAGTCTGAACACTTTTGATTGAAGAAACTTCACCTTTTTAAAAGGAGTGTAGTTTTTCGGATTCGAAGAGTAATTGTACCCAAGAGCACCTCTGTACGTTTTTTTCAGGTTGTATTCAATATCAATATTGCGCTCGAACAGCTCGCTGTAGGCATAGGTCAGATCGAAGTTGGAAAGATCGTAAATGCGGCTTTTTGTATCGGTACCGGTTTTTTCTTTCCGCATATTGACAAAGTTGAGACTTTTGCGGCGTGTATAACTTTGCACCTGTTTAAGAATTGAATCGCGCTCGGTGAGCGAGCTGTAGGTGTCAAGATCTTCTTTCAGCAGCAGGTCAGGATTCAGTGGGTTGTATTGCGGATTGCTGTAAGTCTCACTTAAATCGAAGTGCATGGGAATTTTAATACCGGTTTTGCCGGGAATAAATTTACCAAGCTCAATATTGGTGGCCACGTCATACGACATGATGTTTTCTTTCTGGCGTTCGGACACTTTCTTCTCGATACTTCCGAAACCGGCTGTGGACATATTTCCGACCAGAGCCACATTTCCAAGATCAGCCAGGTCGGCTGTAACGCGGGTAGTAGCAGCCCAGCCACCGTCTTCGTCAAAGTTTGTGAGTCGCAATTCATTTACCCAGATTTCGGCGCATTTTGGCATGCCGTCATCGGCCAGGTTAACCGGGCTGCGCTTGGGATTGCGGATACCGATCATGATGGTTCTCACATCGCTCAGGTTTGGTGTACCGACGATGGTCATTTTATTGGCGCCATCGTAGCGGTAGAAAGGTGTCAGCAGGTTAACTGCGGAGTTTCCGGCGCGCATTTCAATGTTGCGGGCTTTTTTGAGTTCAACCAGACTGTCGAGTGTAAGTTCCAGAGAGTCGGCCCACACCATGTAGGCAATGTTTGGATCGAGTGTGCTTACGTTGAGTGGCGTCGGGTGTAGCGGAATTTCGTATTCGTAGAAATTGTTGGTGAAGTCGGTACCGAGACGAATGAAAATAGAGAGATCGCCATCGTTAAGTGAGTACTGATCGGGAGAAGACAATTCGGAGTGAATGAACATCTTCATGGTTTTGTACTGGCGGATGTCGAAATCACAGGTTTTGTACACGGCACGTGCATCACCGTCAATAAGGTTGCAGGCTTTAAGCACCAGTGACTGCTCATTCATTTCATACGAAGTGTTCGATCCCCAGCCGATTTCGCGCTCAATACTCGGGGGCAGTACATACGGAACCGGTGTCCTGTTGCCGTTTTCTTCGATGTTGACTGCCGAAATATCAAATGATGTACTGTTCTGATCGTCGCCCGGGATATATTCGCCGGGATACAGCAAGGCATTTTCATATTTGCGCCACTGGCTGCGGGCCAGTTCCATTGTGGCAAAGCGCAGCACAATGGGTTCCGAGAATTCGCGCAGGAAAATACGGAAGAAGCGGATGGATTTAAAATCAGAAATATCGCCGACAATCAGATCAGGATCTTTGACCGGAATTTTAAACTGATACCATTTTACCGTAGCAGTTGTCTGATCAGCCAAACGGGCAGTGGCGTTGAATACATCGGTAATATAATTCTGCCCAACAACCATTTTGGAAGGCGCCAGATTGATAATGTACTGGAAATAGCGCTCCGATTCGTTCAGTGTATTGTCGCGGTTAATGTCCTCAACGTTTGGAATAGTCGTCGAAGAGGTTGGATAACTTTCAGCCGACTGATCGCTGGTGGGGCTGTTGCCATCAACACCGTTGTATTTTTTGTAGCGGGTGAGAATATCATACTCCAGGTTGTCGAAATCGGAGCCACGGAAATAATGGAAGTTGTCGGTTGACGGGTCGTCAGCTGCATCTAAATAAGCCTGTGAGCCAGCTCCAAAAGTTGTTTCAATTACGTCGAGGTACTGGTTCAGGAAAAAGTTGCTTTCATCGTCATCGGATAAACCGTCGAGACCGACATCCTGGAACTGGCGTGAGGTCGGGTCGTTGTCGAACGAATTCACCAGTGCCTGCAGAAGCGGAACGCGGCCCCATTGAGTGGTGTCAACATTTTCAATCACACTGGAAGTTGGCAAACCATTTTCGTAGCTTTTACGATGGTCGCGCAGCACATCTTCCGAAATATCTCCAATATTGAAAACCAGCTGTCCGCCTGTGTGAGCAGGATTATAAATGAACGGATCCATCATCCAGAATTCAATGTATTCGACATTGGTTTCTTCGAAATCTGGAGTCTCAATTTTACGCATCATACCAGCCCAGCGCGACGACGGGTCGTTGAGTTTTCCGTTTGCATCGATGCCGGCCGAAACGCTGGAAGGGTTAACATCAAAGTTGTAGACACCTTTTTCCTCAGGGTAGTAGGCCAGATCGAGTACAGCTATATTTGTAACGATGTTGTTGATGTTTTCCTTGTTTGGGAAAACCTCGGTTTCAAGCACTTCGCGCATGTAGTGGTTCGACAACATGGCGGTGTTGTTGGCAATATGGTCGGGAGTCAGGTTGTTGTTGCGGAAAAACAGCGGATCGATAACATACCATGCCAGTCGGGCGCGGTTGAAGCCGCTGGTGAGTGTGCTGTCGTCGCTTGCTTCGGGGAAAAGCGAATACTGCCCTTGTGGAATAGAAGCATGGAACCAGGTTCCGACACTTTTAATATCAATCGATGATTTGCTTCCTTCGAAATCGTCAATGTAGGCGGTACCGGTTTTGCCGATGGCGCGGGCGTGGCCCGGACGCAAAGTAGCCATTTCAGCGTCGATGGACACGCGTGACGGGGCTTTGGTTTCAATCACCGGCAGGAGATCGACCAGTTTTGTAATCAGCCGCGATTCGGTCTGATACGAAAGATTAAAGCCCAACATGGTATTCGAAATCGGTTCTTCACCAATATTTACCTTGTACGTATAGGGCCTTTCGGTCAGATTCATTACGGTAGCGCCAACCTGGAAGTTTTTGCTGATGTCATAATCGATATGAGTACCCAGGAAGGTCTTGGTCTGAATGGAAAAGAGTGAATTGCTTTCAAGGCTGATGTTGATCGGGGCGCCGCTGTTGAGAATTCCTTCATTGATGATTTTAAGGCGGCCCAGTGTGTAATCAACGGTATAATCAACGTTTTCGGCCAGAAGAATGCCACCGGCAGTGACTTTAACACTACCCTGCGGGATGTTCATGGCATTGAGTGAGATTTCGTTACCGACCGAAGACTTGAATTCACCGGCAATGGTGAAGCGGTTTTTGTTCGGATATTGCCGTGCGCCGGTTTTGGTCATCGAATACAGCGAATCGTAGCAATATTTATCGGCCAGGGTCTGATCGCCCAGTAAATCGCGGAGGTCTTGTCCAAATGGCTCCAGGAGCGGAAAGAAGATGCGGCCATTCTTTGAATTGATTGTACCGCCATTGGTGGCAGCGTTGTCAATAAAGTCAAACACGCCGTCGGGCTCCGGATCGCTGTTGGCGTTAAGGTTATCCATATTCAGCACGCGGATGAGCGGAATACCCTGCTGGCTGCCCTCGGTAAAATAGCCGGCCGGAACGCCCATGGCGTCGCTTTTATAAAGTACATCGAGGCGGAAATCTTCAGGGTTGACCTGATAACCGCCAATGGCGTACACGTTTTTCATCATCAGATCCCAAAGCGGAACTTTGGTATTCTGTGCGGTTCCCTTCAGGAGTTTAACAACCAGACAGCCGGGAGCTGCAATACCGCCGTTTGAAAATTCACCGACCTGATACACACTGTCTTGTCCAAGCACAGTATACTGATAAGCCACAGCGAGCACCTGATCATCGTTGAGTGATGAATTGAGCGAAATAAAACCAAGTTTGGAGTTGTAGGTATATTCTGTCGGAGCCAGCAAGCGGGCGTTTTCAATTTTTTCGTAATCGGTACCGGCCACCAGACCGGTGGTGTTCATGTATGCATTTACACCATTGATGTCGCGGACCTGATTGATATTGACAACCGAAAAAATATTGTTCGACTCATTGTCGGGAAAAATTGCGTCCGGATTGCCGTAGCCAGTGATGACCGGGTTGTACGGATCATTTTCACCGAGGTCCATCAGGGCCACAATGTTTCTGTTTTCCTGAGTGGCAGAGCCGATATTGGTAACCCATACCTCCATTTTTGTAATGTTGATCGGGGAACCGATAATCGGAAGATTTTCAAGCCATTTGTTGTAGTTGTTGCGGAAATAATGGGCTACTAAAAAGTGCTTCTTTTCTTCGTATTCATCGCAATAGAGTTCAAACTCGCTTTTTTGTGCACCGCCCGAAACGGTAATATTTGATGTCTGACTTTTTTGCTGCGAAATAACACTGGTCACCGTAGCTTTTCCGAATTGCAGTTTGGTTTTAATACCGAACAGGCTCTGGCTTCCATTGATGAGTGTGGTGTTGAGCGGCAGTGTCACATCTCCGGCCTCTATGCTTTTAATAATTTCATCTTCCTTGCCTTCGTACTGCAGTTTCATTTTGTTTTCGAATTCGAAGGAAGACTCGGTATTGTATTTTACGCCAAAATCGACTTTATCGCCGATTTTAGCCTGAACATTCATCTGGATTTTTTCCTGAAAGTCGAAATTGGCAGTACGCTGCTGTTTGACATTGAGCGACGGGTCATCGCGACGGTTGGCATTTACACCGAAAATGAGTTCAGCCGTCCCAGAAGGGCGGATATCAATGGTATTCGAACCAAAAATGCCTTCGGTAGCTCCGCCTGGAATATTAAACGAAAGGCCTGCTCCGCCCGATCTTTTACCTGCGACTTTGGCGCGGTCGACCCAGTATTCGCGGAGGGCTTTGTCAAAGTCATAATCGAAATATTCCTTTTGGTTCATACTGAAAGACGGCCTGTAATCAAGGCTTCCGAGTTTGCGCTCGAATCGGTACTCGCCGGTTTCGGGGTCAAACACCACGCTGTCGGTAATGTTTTTCGGATCATTGAGAAACAGCGGGTGATTCTGATCTATTGGAGAATAATATGGGTCGTCGTTGAAAGGATATGGCAGGGTATCGCCTGTATCGGGCGGCGTGATCATCCAATTATCAGCATTCAGGCTGCCGGCATATTTGTGCGGAGTGGGCATGAAGAACTGCATAGCGACGAAAGCCATGATTGTTGTAACCGGAAGATATAAAAGACCTTTCACCTAAAACTTGCTTCGTTTGACCTATAAATATTTCAATGCCAGGCGAATAACATCCTCGACGGCCGTCATTTCGCCCGACTGTATCACCTTGTCAACGGCCTTTTCGGCAGCTTGTTTCGAAAAGCCCAGTTGAACCAAAGCAGATAACGCTTCCTGACGGATTGTATTGTGTTGGGGGAAAATATTTTCTGAAACAACGCTTCCTTTATCAATTTTACCCCTTAAATCAACAATGATCCGCTCGGCGGTTTTTTGCCCGATTCCTTTTACTTTCTGCAACAATGCAACATTTCCGTTGCTGACTGCCTCAACCACTTCCGAAGGAGTGAGCGCCGACAAGAGCATACGCGCTGTATTGGCTCCAACACCCGATACGCCCAGCAGAAGCCTGAAAACAAATCGTTCGTCTTCGGAGAAAAACCCGAACAAAAACTGTCCGTCTTCCCTGAAAATATGATGGGTCAGCAACTGAACGTTTTCCTGATTCTGAATTTTTGTGTAGGTGTTGAGCGAAATGCTGACAAAATACCCGATGCCGTTGCATTCTACCACGGTATAAGCAGGGTTTATTTCAGCAATGCGACCTTTTAAAAAATGAATCATATTTATTTCACCTTGTTGATTGCGTATTGAAGAGCCTCTTCGATGAATTCGGCCGGCGGGTTGGGTAAAAATCCATTGTTACTCATGGAGTTGACCAGATTGCGCGAATAATCGATGTCGCGTTTTGCCCACTGATAGGCTTCTTCGCGCGACAGCGGATTGCGGGCAACACCGTCTTTGATGGCCTGCATGGCTACATCGGCGGCTTCGAACGGGAAGACGTCGGCTTCATCCATGGTTGGAACAATATTTTCGGGATTGATGCCGCGTTTTTCAGCATAATCGGCCAGCGAATGCGCTGCAGCAATGGCCATATTGTCGGTGATTTTGCGGGCACGCACCATCAGAGCACCTTTCAGGATGCCCGGGAATCCGATTGAATTATTTACCTGATTCGCAAAATCGCCCCGGCCTGTGGCAACGATAAAAGCACCTGCTTCTTTGGCTGCGTAGGGATAAATTTCGGGAACCGGGTTGGCACAGACAAAAACAATGGATTTCGGAGCCATACGGCTGATCCAGTCAGGTTTAATGGTGTCGGGGCCTGGTGTTGACAACGAAATAAGCACATCGGCATTGGCCATGGCTTCTTCCATAGTCTCAATACATGCCGGATTGGTCGACAGGCACAATTCCCATTTGCGGTAGAAACGTGTGTCAGCCTCAATGTCCTTGCGGTTTTTATTTAAAGAACCTTTGCTGTCGAAAATAACAACATTGGAAGGATTTGCACCATCGGTCACCAGCAATCGGGCAATGGTTGTATTGGATGCGCCGGCACCGAAAAGGACAAATTTTGCTTCATTCATTTTTTTGCCGGCCAGTTTCAGTGCGTTGATTACACCGGCCAGAGTTACACTGGCAGTGCCCTGCGCATCGTCGTGCCACACCGGAATATCACATTCCTCGCGCAAAACGTCCAGCACTTTGAAACAGTTCGGCTGGCTGATATCTTCGAGATTCACTGCGCCAAAGCTGGGCTGAATCATTTTTACAAATTCGATAATTTTATCGGGATCGTTTTTGCCGTCTTTTCCGCGGCTGTCCACACAAAGCGCAACACCGTCAACGCCGCCCAGATATTTCATCAGATAGGCTTTGCCTTCCATCACACCCAGGCCGCCCGAAGGTGTAACATCGCCGTCGCCCAGTACACGGGTACTGTCGCTGACAACAGCCACCAGGTTGCCACGGTTGGAGAGATCGAACGAAGCATTGTTGTCGTCGCGGATAGATGTTGAAACTTTCGAAACGCCGGGGGTATACCACACATTGAACCAGTTGAATCCCGGAACGGGCGCTTTTGGGACAGTCTGTATTTTGCCTCCGTAAAAGCGGTGTGATAGTTCGGACAGGTGTTTCAGAAAAATGGTTTTTGCTTCGGCAAGCTGGCCGGGCGTGAAGTCGGCGGGCATCAGGCGATCAAGGTTTTCAAGCTTCAGCGTGGATTCATCCATGTTCAGTCTCTTTTAATAAAGGTGCAAAAATAATCAAAACTGACAGAATGAAAAGAAAATGTTTATTCAGCAACCCTGTCCGGTTTTGTTTTTAAACAGGCAGGCGTCTCCATAACTCAGAAAACGCATGTTGTGATCAAGTGCATATGCATAGGCAGCTTTCCAGTCTTCGGATGCAAAGGCATCGACCAGCATCAGCAGCGTGCTTTTGGGCTGATGAAAGTTGGTGATCAGATAATCGGCCGACTGTACAGGTCTGCCCTTGACAATACACAATGATGTATTTCCGCTGAGTCCCTGCGGATTTTTGGCGGCAAGCTGGGCCAGCATGTTGAAGGCATCGCGGCGAGACATCTGATTGGCGCTGTGCCACTTGTCCCATTGTTCAATGGCGAACTCAAACGAGGGATTGCATTTTCCGGCAGCTGTTTTTTCGGCAAAAACGTACAGGCTTTCAAGTGCCCGCAATGTAGTGGTTCCAACTACGACCCAGGGCCGGCCGGTATTTTCTGACAGCGTTTGCAGCTGTTGCGCCGAAATGTGAATGGGCTCGTTGTGCATTTCGTGATTCGAAATACTGTCTTTTACAGGGCGGAAAGTGCCCAGCCCTACGTGCAGGGTGAGTGCTACCTGTTTTATTCCGGCGGCGCTTAATTCCGTCAGTTGCTGGTCGGTAAAATGCAGGCCGGCAGTGGGTGCCGCTACTGATCCTTTATGTCGTGCAAATACTGTTTGATAGCGGTCCCGGTCTTCGGGGGCCGAATCGCGCCGGATATAAGGCGGAAGCGGAACACGGGCCAGATGATCCAGAATCTCTGAAAAATGAATTTCTTCAGGGCTCCACGAAAACAGTACGCTATCGGCTGAAATACGCTCTGCAACAAGCTTCCCGGGGCCTTGACCCGGTAAGTCGAAATCAATACTCAGCGCGCCGTCTTTCCACTTCGACGCATTGCCAATCAGTACCTGCCAGCGGCTTGATTGGGTGGCGCCCAGGGCGGTCTGAAAATCGGGCGAATCCAATGGATGCAATAAAAATATTTCAATCCGCGCGCCGGTTGCTTTGGCAAAAATCAGACGGGCCGGTATCACCATGGTTTCGTTGAAAATCAGCAGTGAATTTTCCGGAATGTAATCTTTAAGTTTGCTGAAATCTGTTATGCTGAAGGGTGTCTCCTGCGCCAGTAAAAGCTTTGACTGGCCACGCCGGCTGACCGGGTGTTGTGCAATGTACTCGTCGGGCAGACTGTAATTGTATTGCTGAATATCTAAATCGGGCAGTTGCATAAAATAGAAGACTAAAAAAGCCGGCCGTAATGCTGCTGCATGCTCGAGTTGTCATGCACAACAGCACTCATGAGCTCACCATTTTTTGAATCAGAAATGATTTCAGAAAAACCTGTTTTTATTTTATAAATACAAAGTGTAAAAACAGGATTTTTTTTCGAAAAAACGAATTTACCGTGTGTTTTTGAATATTGAAAAAGCTCCTCAGCACTCATTAAATCGATATCAGCCATTCAACTCAATTAATTTCAGAGGGAGGAAAAATGCCGGGGAGTTCAATATCATCTTTAATGATGTATGCTTCCGGCCACTGTTCTTTGATGCGTTGTTTAAAGGCTTCTGCTTCGAGTTTGTCGCGGAAATTTCCAACACGCACTTTATAGTATGGTTCCTGAAACACAACATAGGCCTCGATTTCGGGATATCGGGCCATGAATTTTCCTTTTTCGCCAAAGGCCTTGCTTTTAGAATAGTTTCCCGATTCGAAAAAAATCTGAATACGATACCCTTTAAAGCCCTTAACGTTTTCATTAAAATAAATGTGTTTGGAAACAATGGTTTCAACACTTTTATCACCTAACACAGTGACTTTTCCCTGAGCCTGCAGATTGTTTACGGCAAACAGAAGCGGAATACAAAGCAGTAATAAACGCATACCGGAAAATTTTTACAAAGATACAATTTCTGACCGACGCGGCCACGCATAAACTATTCCAAAAACGAAAAAGCCCCGGCTTTCACCAGGGCTCTTCGGTAAATCAAAAAAATTGTCTATTTATCAATGGCCAAAGGCGAAAGATCGGTTCCATGAGCGGTTGTCACGCGTACATAGTACAATCCCTGCGACAAAGCACTGGTATTAATGATGGCAAAATTCTCGTTGAAGTCGCCGCCAAACACAAGCGCACCGCGGGTATCGAGAATTTCGACACGGAGAATGTCTTCGGAACAGGTTATGGTGATTACATCCTGAGCCGGGTTCGGGAATAAGCCGATCACCAGATTGTCATCTTCGCCGATACCGGAGCAATTCATCACTTCAATGCCAATGGCGTCGGTTGATGAGCAACCTGCCGCATTGGTAACTGTTACCTGATAGGTGTAGCCACTGCCTGGAGTTAATGTCGAAGCATCGACGGTGATGGTTTGTGTGTTTTCGGTGGTTGACCACAGGTAGGAAATTCCGCCATTACCGGCATCGAGGAAGAGCACCTGATCATCGCAGATGGAGGTGTCGGTTCCCAGATCAACGACCGGATATGCTGCGGTACTGACCGTAAATGTTTGTGGTGTTCCATTGCCGCATGCGGTTGACGGAGTAACGGTTATGATTCCGCTGCTGCTGCCTGTAGTTGCGGTAATGCTGTTGGTGCCCTGTCCGCCAGAAATGGTCCAGCCCGAAGGTAAGGTCCATGTGTAGGCAATTCCGGCAACATTAATGACCGAATAAGTGGCAATGCTGAATGCACAGGGAGTAGCCGGTCCCGAAACAACCGAAGGCTGTGCTGCAGCTTGCTCGGGTGTTGCAGTTAAAGTGCGGGCAGTACCAGTTCCGCAGCCATTCGATGGTGTAACACTGATGGTGCCTGCTGTTGCAGAAGGTACAACCGAAACGCTGTTGCTGCCTTGTCCCGAAACAATAGCCCATCCTGCAGGGAATGACCATGTGTAGGTAATACCGCTGGTGTTGCTGACACTGTACGTCTGCGCTGTCTGGCAGGGAGTATCATCTCCGGTAATGGCTGTGGGCTGAGCAGGCATCAATGATGCAGTAACACTCAATACCTGTGGTGTTCCGTTTCCGCAACCATTGGACGGTGTTACGGTGATATTGCCGCTTTGTGTACCCACAT
>CAYSCE010000016.1:0-20954 GCA_964429475.1 uncultured Bacteroidaceae bacterium
AGGTCCTTCGTTTCAATGTACACATCATTGCCGATTCTGAACATTCTGACAATAGATGGAAATGTATTATTGTTTGATAAAAAGCCAGTATTTGATTTTTCCCAACTAACGCCATTGTTGTTAGAACGCATAATTCCATTTTCCTTGGAAAAATAAAAAATAAAGTTGTCATTTACCTCAAAGTCAAAAACATTTTCGGCAATCAGATTCCATCTTTTTGCGACGTTATCCAAAACATAAAGTTGCCCTTTTTCATAAAACTCGGAATAATCAGATGCCAGCAAATAAACATTGTCTTTCGAGCTTTTCAAATTCATTGTTTCATGAAATATCATGGCCTCTGAATACGGATCTTTGAATTTTGGCAAACCATCGTTTAAGGGAGTCCATGTGTCGTTAGCACCCAATGAATACAAACCTGATGAACCCCCACAGGCTACTAAAAAGCCTCCAGAATTACAAAACGACTCAATGGAAATTGTCGGACCTTCAACAATAGCATCGTCGCCCGTATTTAAGGGGAATCCTTTATTTATCTGAGTCCAGGTTGCACCTTCATTGCTGGAACGAAATACACCATTTCCCGAAGTTCCGGCATATGATATACTTCCAACAGAGTAGAAACAATTAACCATAATTCCTTCAGGAAAAGGGGTCTTTTGTGCAAAAAGCGAAGAACCAAGAAGAAGGAACGAAAGAAATGATAAAAACAAAAACTTTCTCATAATAGTTTAAATTAATGGATTTTTAAAAATCAGAAACAAAACGAAAAACATTTATTATATGGCATATAAACACCAATGATAATAGATATTCTTTTCTATTTTGTTCAGCAAAGGTATTGAAATTAATACATCACTGTAAATTATTCCTATGAAATGGAATTATTCATATAATAAAACTGGTTATGACAAAAAAAAGCCCCCATTGGGAGCTCCTTTCATGATGCTTGAATAATTGCCAATTTAGCTCCTTGGCGCCGGCTTGGCCTTGGGCGCTGTGGCCTTTTTGCTGAAAGTGTGCGTATCCGATTTTTCAGTGGTAACCTCCACAATGTCCATTTCTTCAGGTTCCAGCGTGGGTTCTTCCGGGCTTCGCTTGGGTGCTGACTTGGATTTACCGATGGTGGTTTTTTTGTTGAAGACAACTGTGGTTTCTGAAATTTCAAAAACTACGTTTTCGAGGTCAAGGCCTTCGGTTTTCAGGAATGTTTCAAAATCTGACATGATGTTTTGGTTTTTGGTTTACTGGACGAAGGTAGCGTGAAAGCGCAATAAATCAACTGTTTTGAGAGAGCGGTATAGGTGATATGCATAAGAATACTTCCATATGAGTTACTATTCTCCATTTATGGTCTTTGCATTTTGCAAGTTTGCAAAGTTGCAAAACTGCAAACTACGGTAGGGTTTTGTTGTAATACCCGGTTTTGTGCTGTGTAAGTGTTCCTGCAGAACAGGAACTTTTGAGTAAATCATCGATGGTCCGGGGCGAAAGCCCATGCTGTTTCCCTAACTCAACAGCATCTATCCGCTTGAATTCATCCGGCAGTGAAGAAAATATAATCTGCTTTTTGGATCCTTTGCTGAATGATTTTGATTCTCCCTGCTTTGGCAAATTTGAAAACAAGAGCAGACTGTGTTCAAGATAGGTTTCAATAAGCAGCATGCCTGTTTCAAAATCTGAATCTGTACAATAGGTTTCAACTGTCGTATCCTGCTTCTCAAACTTCCGGACTGCTGAAAAAATCATGATTATCCGGTAAAGAATGAGCCCGAGACGCTTGACAATACTGGCGGAATCCTCACCAGAGATAGCTGTTGTCAGGCTCAGCATAGAACCAAATTTGTCATTCAGTAAATGCCATTGTTCAGGAGTCAGTAAAACTTCGGTTTGATGGTTTTTCAGAAACAAAACCATGTTATAAAATGTTTTCGATAGTTCGGAAAAATGTTCTGTGAGATTGATTGAGCAATTGCCTGGTGAAACATCCTTCCAGCCCAGATTCGATTTGAAAACATAAAACAGGAAACGGCTGAACAGGCCATCTTCGGCCGATGAAATGAGTTTTGCCACCTGATTGGGTGTGCCGGAAAGTGCTACAGAAAGCTTTGGGTGCCGGACTTCGATGTATTCGTTGTTGGTTTTCTTTGAGCTTGAAATGCATTCATGGTGAAAAGCCTTGCGGAGCATATCGGAATAATTACCCCAGTCCTGTTTGAGTGCATTGCTCATGGAGTCAGCCTCTGTCTCACAAATAATACTGCTGTCGTTGTTTTCCTTGAGGTGTTGAAGGATTTTTGCCTGACTGGCGTTGGCCGGAATAAAGAGTACTTTAAAAGGAGGTTCTTCCGGCACAGGACCAACAATGCTGTTTTTTTGGCGCTGCCGGACACGAAACTCTTCCATTTCATTGGTATATGCTTCTTTGTCGGCCTCACTGCTTTTCAATAAAGACTGATGATAATGATCGGCCAATTGTTTTGCAAACGACATGGAGCCTTTACCACTGGCGGCCGGGGCCACCACGAAAGAAAAGAGATTTGGGAAAACAGTCTTCTGATCATACACTCCCCAAACTCCGGGCAGACATCCGCTGGCCACCGACAAAGCACCGGTGAGAAAGACATCGCGTTCACGAGCATCGGCGAAGCAAGAACAAGATATCTGCAGGAGTTGAGGCAGGGACTCATATACCAGAGGAGGAATCAGAGGTGTTGAAAGCATGAAATCAGAATCAAGTTGGTCATTCTGGGTATTTGCAAACTTTGCAAACTCATTTCCATTGTGACTGTATGCGCTGGTGACAGCCGATTTTATTTCGGAAGCTGGCAAATCGAACTGGTTCTGAATGAGTGGTAGTGATTCCTCCATAGGGATGCCCCGACGGTTGCAGTTGCATGCCAGGGCATGAATAAAAACATTTCGATTTCCTTGCTGATAGCTATGTTTTTGCTCAGTGAATTTTAGAGCTGATTCAAAAGCTGTCGCAGGATTTTCAATTACCGGGGCTGCCGGTACTGAATGTGTCTGTGGAGGAAATGCTTCGGTTTTGAGAATGTCGAAAACGACACTGTTTTCATTAAAAAACAGATTCGGATCATACGACCCGAAACACAGGCGCGAAACATCTTTGCATGATGGATCAGGCGTAAGACCAAGCATTGTTTCATAAAAAGCACTGACTGTTTTGTATGCCTGCTCATGGGCGACAGATCCGGAACTGACTCTGACAAATATTTTGCATCCGGCGCCGCTGGGGCTTTTGAATAGCGCATAGGTGTATTCACAACGGCATGCTTTTGCAATGGCCTGTTCGAATTCAGCTTCCGGAACATGGTCCAGGTCTAAATGAATGATGCCTGAATACAGGGCAAGGTTTTCCTTACTTCTTGTTTTGTTGAAAATACCGGATGGCGTAAAAGCCGGGAGCTGTTTCTTTCGCTGCGAAAATTCCTCTGTTTTGCCCTGAGCAAGCAAAGTGCGCAGTTCGTTTATTCTCTCCCCGCAAAGGGAGCCATCCCTGATAGAATCAAGGATGGCAAGCACGGGGCGGTTATCAGACACTGTGCTGAAGTTTGCGAAGAAAGAACAATGCATGTTACCTCCCGTTGTTTGATGATTTCACATAATGCCTGTCGAGATGCTCCTGAATGTCGGCGGCCTTGAAATAGATTTTGCCGGCGATCTGACTGTAGGGCAGAATTCTTCGGTCTCTGTAGGCCTGCAGTGTTCTTTTGGAGATTTTCAGGGCCATACAAGCTTCCTGCACATCGAGCCATCGTTCTTCGAGTGGCTGATTGGTGAATTTTGCTTTGCTGACAACAGTATGAATACTGTCGATTTTCTGCATCAACGCATTGTATGCGTCTGAGGACATGGTTATGACTTCCATTGTTGTAAGTTTTAATGGTTTAACATTGAGAGAATTTGTCAAACCATCGTTTGGGCGCCCTGCAGATGATTGATGAAGCAAATGTAGAGGGGTGTGGTGAAAAAAAAACAGTAATCCGTAATTTGGATTACTGTAATTACCGTAATTACTATTTTTTGGAGTAACTAATTACTGTTTTTACCCATAAGCTCCGAAACTGCAAGATCAATTATCTCAACATCTTTAGGCCTATTTGAACATGAACTTAGGGATTTTCTGAGATTAGACTTTGTAAGCTTTGCATTAGTATTTGTAATAAACAGCTCGGTAATATGAATACTGTCATCCGTAAGATTTGAAAAACATGGACCTATATTTCTAAGAATGTAAGCCAGCTGTGTTGTTTCGCATGAAAAAACAAGCGGCTTTGAATCCTTGCTTTCAAAATCACTTAAAAGAGTCAAAACCAAATCATCAATGCAGGAGCGGTTAATATCAACAAGCCCCTTAGAAAGCTTCAATTGGAGAAAATCTAAACAGTTTTTCAGTTTGACCTTATCTCCTTTAAACCCGAAACTTGATTGAATAAAATCGCTTCTGTTATTCCCTTCCTGATCGGCTGAACATGTCCTGTTATTCCCATTGCTTAAGAAATCTGACAGAAAATCTCTGTACCGGATGAGTGCATGTGCTTCTGCGTGTTTTAGAATTTCAAACCCACAAGTTTCATAGACACTTCCTCTTAAAACTTTTTGAAGGCTATCATAAAAATCCTTATCCACTGATATTTTGTAATTATCTAAAAAACTTGAAATGTCTTTAGTTGAAATTGATTCATTAATAATACTCTCAATAAGAATAAGGTCTTTTTTTGCAATAAACAATTTATTCTTTTCTGGAATTCTCAAAAAAACCTGATGAAAAAGCTCTGAATAGGTTATGTTTGAAAACTCATCAAAAAGATCATGTTCGTTTTTTATGATGGAATTGTAATACTGATCAGTACACATGGGGATGACAATTTTTCTATTCCAATGATCGCAGTCTTTCATAATGACCCATTGAGTTAAAGAAATGTGACCATTAATTCTTGCAAATAAAGCATTGCTTGAGTACACCTGCGTTAAAGTGTTTAAAAATTCATCATTTTTGTATAAGGTTAAAATTTCTTCATTAGATGCAGGTTGGAAGTATAAATTGTGTACTATTGCCGCAGCTCTCCTGACTAAAGGCCAATCATTCTGATAGGGAATCTTAGTAAATGGATTTACGGAATATAGTATTTGTTTCCAATCATCTATTGTATGAGCATGGAAAGTATTAAATGATGAAAATGTTTTACTTACAAATACAAGTAAATGAAATAAGTACATTCTTGTAACATATATTGCATATTGATTTTCTCTACAAACAAAACAACGGGTGATTGTTTCTTGGAAAAAAAGATTTTGCTCATACTTATCTAACTGAATAATAAGTTCCTTTATGTCTCTTACTATATTTCGTGAGTAGGCTGTTTTATATTTTGTGGAAGTCTCCGAGTGTTCTTCCGGATAAATTCTGGAAACGGCGAGGCAAAAGGCAATTTGTGTCAAATTGAAATAGAATTGTTCCTTTTCACTTTCAGGTTCAGGTATGTTTATCTCTGAATATATGTATCTCCATTTTCGGCAAATTATTTCAATTGCTTCATCTTCATCCAAATAATCGCATTTTGAGCAACTGAGCAAAATATAGGCAAAATCATTTTTGAAAAGATATTTAGACAATGCCTCTATCCTAACATTATACTGAGCATCAATTGATGCAGCAAAACTAGGGTGAGGAACCGGAAAAGCTGAATATGGGTCAAACACATTGCGATCAGGCTTGTACTCACCAGTGACAATACTTGTAAATAAGTTGAGAGATGAATCTGTTTCCATGGTAAAAACATTTGATTGTTGGGCAAATTTATAGGGAAAGAAATGTAATTCAGTCGTAAATGCAGAATATTTTCAAAAAATACCTTTTCCAAGGTATTTTTTAAAACAAAATCGATTTTTTCTAGGAAATTATCGTATTTTTGTTATGGGCAAAATAGTTCATTAAAGAGAAAAAAAGGGAAAAGAGGTTATGGGGGCGATAAGGAACCAACAATGCGCCCCCACTCGAAAACCGCATTAATAAACGGATTTGGGGAGTGTATCAGACACCCTCGCTCTCCGCCACCCATTCATAAACAGCCATGCGTAAGCGTGGCTGTTTTCATTTATGCCTGAGCCGTGAAAGCTTGCTTTCAAATGGCTCAGGCATAAATGAATAAACAATATTCGACTTTGTCGAATATTGTTTATGAATGGGCGAAGCCTCCCCAAAACGGGATCATGACGAGCAAAGCGAAGTCATAATCCCGATGCTAAGCGAAGCCTTCTACATAAAGGTATCCTGACGAGCAAAGCGAAGTCATAATCCCGATGCGAGGCGAAGCCTCCCCAAAAACGGGATCATGGCGAACGCAGTGAGCCATAATCCACTTCCCACAAAAAGAATCTATTTTATTTCAAACCGATTTTATTCGATTTAGTATTATTCAGATCGTGCATTTTTATTGCACATGAACAATATCCATGCGTTATCATACAGTTACCGCCCCAAATGGTAAAAATGCCCCAAAACAAAGGCATGTCCAGTACTTCAATATACGATGGGGCCACTTTTAAAAATGGTAGTTGATAAATGGCATAACAGATAACCAGACAACCTGTTACTATTGCAAAATGGCCAACAATTACAGATAAGTTTCTATAGGTCGTCCAGCCTATTTTAAGTCCCCACAAAATAAAAAATACACCGATGGCTATACCTATGAAGCGATGTGCTTCAAACGATATGAATAATTGAAAAATACTTAATGCGGTTACAATAACGCCAATATAAAATGTGATTCTTGCTTTCATTTCTACAAGCTTATTCCTGTTTTGAAAATCATGTTTGCCATTTTAGTTAAGCGCCAATGGTTTGCAGACGCAACGCAAATATAGCAATTGCTTTGTATTTGTTACCCAAAAGCAGGAGAAATAAAAACCACAAAATCATCACTGCGCTGTTTTTTATCCAATTCCCACTTTTTCACTACTTTTGCCCCATAATTATTCGCCATGTTCTCCATCATCAAAAAAAGCCTGCGCGCCGGATTGGCTGTCACCTGCATTATTGGTTTCATGTGTTTTCTGTCAATTGGTTTGTTGTCGTGTGGCAGCTCTTCGGAAAAAGCCGATGCTGAAAAAGCAGTCGTGAAGAAAGATTCCGTCGAAAAAGCGCGCAAAGACAGTATTGCTGATGTTAAAGAAATGAATCGTTTCGACTCCATCGCCTATGCAAAAGAAGCTGCGCTGAAGAAAAAAGAAGGTAAAAACTGATCGCATAAAAGACTTCTTCCGGAACAATTTCTCCATCCTGTTTTCGTTTAAAATCAAGGATTGTCAGTGGCCCTGTCAAAGGATTTTGCTATCTTTGAAGTGATTTTTGTTTCCCGAATCCCTGAAAGTAATGAAAGCCATGCAAAAATATTTTTTTCTGATTTTAGTTGGCCAGCTATGTTGTATCTCACCGGCAATCAGTCAGTCGAAGATGCTGCTGACCGAATCATCGTTTGTTGTTGAGCCGGGTCAGATGCAGGAAGCCTGTTTCGGACTGGCGGCCGGCGACGAGGTGATTTTTTCGGCCAGGGTAACCAAAGGCACGAAGCTCGAAAATATTATTGTTACAGAATATCCGTACTCGGTGCGATACAGCGATTATATGACCCGCAGACTTCATTCGAAAAAAATCAAAATTGCCACCACCGGCGTATATGCATTTGCTTTTGTTGCCGACACACTCGAAACAACCACCGTTTCGTACAAAATTGTGCGTATTCCGGCCAATGATTCGGTGCGGCAATTCAATACCAATGTGTACTGGCGCACGGTTATGGATACAGCCTATACCGAGAAAAAAGAATACGGGATCAAAAAATCCGACACCACCATTGTCAATCTCATTGATCAGACTGCAAAAGTGCATTCACGCACAAACCTGAACGGATCGAAAACAACCATAAAATTCACTTTACCGCAAAATACGGTAGCGTGGAGTTATTACATCGGTGTTGATCAGGAAGGACAGGAAGAATTTGAAGATGCAACGCATATGGTGGCCAAATACGGCGGTACAGTATTGAAAGCCATTCCCGGATATGGTCCGCTGGCCGCACTGGCACTGGGCGGTGTTTCGTATCTGACGCAATTGCAGACCGGCGAAGACATTGATTATTATATTGTATCCGATGGACAGGAATCGCTCTTTCTCGATGGAGAGCCATTTACATACATCCGCAACGGATTAGTCACGAGTGATTTTGCGCGTATGGTTCAGCCCCTGTCCGGTACATTTCATTTTTGTTTATCCAACGACAATGCGGTTACCAGTGTACAGGCCCTTGTAAAAGTAACTGCCGTGGTTATAAAAAATACTTACGGCTACAAAGTTTCCATGCAAAAAAAGCTGGTGCCGCGCCAGGAACCATATCTGAAACCGTAAATACAATAATAAATCAGGAAAAACATCGTTTTAACAACCAAAGGAATTTGAAAATCTGATTTGAAATGAAACTGTTTTTGAGTATTGCGCTGTCGTTTTGTATTGCTTGTTTTTCGTTTGGACAAACCGAAGAAGAATTGTGTAAAAGCGGTGCCGATAAGGCCACCAATAAGGATTTCAAAGGTGCCGTGATCGACTTTAGCAAAGCCATCGATCTGAACTCTAAAAGCACGTACGCTTACTACAACAGAGGCATTTCGTATTTCAATATGCAGGAATTTCAGTCGGCCATCAACGATTTTACCAAGGTGATTGAACTCGACGCAACCGACAAACAAGCCTATTTCAATCGCGGCATTATCCGGCTTTCCATGCGCGATTACGACGGAGCCATTGCCGATTTGCAGAAAACCACACAACTCGATGCGGCGAATGCTGCTGCATTTTATAATCTGGGCGTTGCCCGCAAAAGCAAAGGCGATTATAATGGGGCACTCAATGATTTAAATAAAGCTGTTTCGCTCGATAGCTACAACACCAAAGCCTACAACGACCGCGGCATTGTAAAAGGAATTCTGAAAGATTATCTGGGCGCCATCGGCGATTTTAACCAGGCCATTAAAATCGATCCGGATTATTCATTTGCATATTATAACCGCGGCGTTGCAAAAAAAGATCTGAAAGATTTCAAAGGCGCCATTGAAGACTATTCCAAAGCTATTGAACTCGATCCGGACTATGTGGATACCTATTACAAACGCGGTGTAGCCAAAGGCAGCCTCGAAGATTACAATGGCGCCGTAGCCGATTACACCAAAGTGATAGAGCTCAATCCCGCACATGCCGAAGCGTATTTTGCACGCGCCTGGGCCCGCAACAAATTATCCGATTTCGAAGGCGCTATAGCCGATTACACCAAAGCCACCGAGCTGAAACCCGATAACGCCTATGCATTTTACAATATGGCTTTGATTAAATTCAGCCTGGGCAACAAAGAAAGCGCCTGCGCCGATCTCGAAAAAGCCAAAGCCCTTGGTTTTGCTGAGGCCGAGACGTTGATGGAGCAAAAGTGTAAATAATTCTTCTCCATAATTGCCTGCATTACAGCTCGTGTTTTGTTATAACCTAAACAACACGTATTATAATCGTTTTTCATAAAAATGCTCATTTTTAAGTGTTTTTCATAAAATGTAAGTGTTTTTCATGTATCTTGGATCTTTGAAAATAGAATCCAATTTAAAAACATAACATGATGCAGCAATACGTCGATTACTTAATCATTGATCTTCAAAACGCAAAAAATAATGTCCCTGAAGAAACGAAGCCAGGAGAGGGCTATGAGGCGTTTGAAGAACACATGATGGCGCTTGAAGAAAGCCCTGATATACGATTAAGCGAAATATTCGGAATCAGCGAAGAAGTTTTTCCACCGACCGAAAAGCTCACTGATAGCCAGCTTGAACAATTAAACGCTGCCATACTGGATATGTGGGACGCATTTAATATTGATGCCTCATATCCTGAAAATGTGCCGGCAAAGCTTCTGTATCCCGCATTGGTTGAGCAATTCAAAACCGAAACACAATACTGGCCTGGTTGGACAATGGGACTGGAGCTCTGCAATTTTGAGCCCGACAAATGCCCCTTTGGAAATGAATACTGCACTTGTAAAGAATACTTTCCGGACGAACCCGATAATTCAAATTCCTGATTACATTTGCATATTCAATCACGCAGCATGATGAACGGAACCGAGCTGATCATTGTATTCAAAGAAGACAAAGCCTATCTGTCAGATGGATTCCCATTGTCGTTCGATCAGCTGGGATTACCGCCGGTTGCAAAATCATTTAAAATTCCGGCATACTGGATTGTGCGCGTATTGCGGCATCGCGAAGAAGAATGTAAGTTGTTTGTAACTGTGACTTCCTATAAAATCGGCGAAACTTCTTTTCCTCCTCAGCAAGTCCAACTGGCCCCGGCATTATCGGAAATAAAGACCATTACGTTTAAAACCATCGATACGGAAGGACTACTGGCGACATTGCGCGGAAACGAACCTGCAAAAATTTTCAGTGGCGATATCGTTCCCGACTATCCGGATTCTGAATCTGAGCAGCACTCAGCACTTGCGGAACCCGCACCGGCAAAGCCTCAGACAATAGTTCTCGACGAAACGTTCAATGTACCGATTAATAATCTGCGCTTCCGTTTTGGAGGTATTTCTTTTGACCATGTGTTTAAAAAATATCCGAAAAAAATTGAAATTACTATCGAAAATTACGAGCTGCGCGAAGAATTTGATGCTGTAAAAAATTATTTCTCCAATGTGCTGAAAACAAAAAATATTCAGGTTATTGCACATATTGAAATTCAGAACGATGCTATTACACTGATGCGCGCTAAATCGGCAGAGATAAACCGCATTGACAAAAAAATGATTGACAATGTCCGCTTCGAATTTGTGCGCGATGCGACAAAGAAAAAACTCAAAGCGGAAATCGATAAGACGTTGTTTACCATGGACGAGTACTTCGAATCGCTCACCGATAAACACTTGCAGGCAAATTCATTTTACAACAGCGAAAACGAATTGTTCGAAGATCTGATTTCAATTACCAGTACAAAACATTATAAAAATCTTCGGTTTCTTTCATCGCAGCACGCTTTTCACATTATGAAACTCCGTTTTATTTTAAAACCATTTTCATTTTTGTTCCTGCTTGAAGGCGAGCGGCATTTTCACATTGTGTGGGAAACCATTGACACCAAAGAAGCAACCTACATCTGGCATACCGACAAAGATCTGAACATTTTAAAAATGACATTGCGCAAAGTCGAAGACATCATCAATGTAATAAAAGTTCAGGGGAAAATTGCCTACATCAATGCCAATGACGACAACTTTCAGCGCATCAAACACGATTACTCAGACCTGATTGATGGTTTTGTAAAATGGAAAGGCGAACTTGAGAATTATCTGAGCTGAAAATCCCAAACAGAACCTTTATTCTTTACAAACTTTAGACACTTTCTACTAATCTCCTGCCCCACGCTGTAGCGCGCTCAATCTCGCCTTCAGCCAATGGTCCTTCTTTTCCGGTGACATGAAAAAACATCGGATCCGAAATGATTTCGGCACCCGCTGCTGCCAGACGTTTTGAAATTTTCTTTGCAGCATCACCGTGAATCCACACATGTGCGCGGGTATCGAACGATGCTGCTTTCACACCTTTCAATGCTCCGGCAGGAATCATTTTTAATACGGCCTGCATTTTTTCAGTCGGCATAAAGGCGTTGATCGGACTGCCGGCAATCAGCACTGCCAGATCATTTAAATGTTCTTTTGTGAATTCAGACACGTGCAGCAAAGATGCTGAACCGCCCATTTCACCAACAATTGCCTCTGCAATTTGCTTCGTGTTTCCGAAACCGGAATCGTATAATACAATGATTTTTTTCATTTGAGTTTCCCCCTTTTCATATAAAGGTAAAAAAAATAAACTGCGAAAAATGTCGGGAAGCAAGGGCTTTCTTACTGCCGCACAATTCGGGTCACGTCGTTGCCGACTCTCAGAAAATAAAAGCCCGGAGAAAACCTACCTAAATCAAATTCCTTTGCACATTGCGATCCGTTAAGGTTTTCAATTTTTTCGGTATAGAGCAATCTTCCGTCAATGTCAGACAGTGCAAGCAAATCACCGGTGTGGCTTTCAGCCGAAATATGAATCACACCACCGGTCGGATTCGGATATACACGCAGATTTCCCTGATCCATGCCATTGTCATCGATACCGACAGGGCTGAAATGATCGGCGCCGTCTGTCAGCCAATCGAGCGAAAAGCGCACAAAATACATCTGATAAATTTCGTATTCACCTACTTCGTAATAAATACCAATAGTGCCGTCGGGCAGCACACAGAGCGAAGAGTACGCCGATGATCCGGAATAAATGGTTTTTCGTACCGGCCATGTATTTCCTTCATCGTAGCTGATGAGAACCGACACATTCGTGCGATTGGATGCAAACGGAATCGAATGCAGAATGCGGTTTTTCAGATAACCGTCGTTCACACAGGTATAGCGCACCATATCACCGTTGCAGTTGGGATCAGTGATTTCATTTTCCGTATACGGAGTGCCCCAGGTCATTCCAAAATCGGATGAAGTGTTGAACCGGCGATATCCGCTGTTGCGGATACTCATCAGAATGGTGCTGTCGGCCAGCTCAATCATTTTTGCCTCATCACCATTGGCTTCAGCCTGATCAGTACTGATATTCCAGGTCACACCATGGTCATCGGAATAAATCATATAATTATCAAGTGTTGTTGAAAAAGTTCTGCGGGCCGCAATTACAGCCGCAAGACGACCATTGCTGAACTGTACAAAACTACCCGATGCCACAAAAGCCGACCACCATGTTTTGGTAATACTGTTGCTGCATCCGGCTCCATACAACATGTCTGTGATATCCACCGGCGAGGACCACGTGACACCATGATCGGTGCTGACACATTTCATAATGCGCAGTGGATTGTCTGCCGTGGCGCCCCAGAGTCCGGGTCCTGATGCCATCAGACAAAGAATATTTCCGGTTGTTTTATCCACACACAAGGCTGCATCGCCAAATCCAAGTGTTGTATCGCCACCGGCAATGGTGAGCGGTGCCGACCATGTTTCGCCGTTATCAGTGCTGCGGCGTATCAGAATATCAATATCATTGGGCAAATCGGCCGAATTATTCCAACGCTTATCGGTAGCTGTAACCAGCGATCCATCGGGGGCGACAACTATGGCCGGTATGCGGTAATGTTTCGAACCCGCATCGTTGCAGCTGAAGAGAAGTGTATTGGTTAGTAAAATAGTTCTTGCACCACCCGGATTGTTTGGCACAATGGCCGTTCCATCAACAATAACGGAATCGACAACCGCATCGAGTTGGTTTCCTTCTGTAGCGGACGGACTCACATCATAAACAATCCAGAAAAAATTCGTGTCAACAGCGATTGCCTGGTTGGCCTGCAAAATAATGGATCCTGCAGCCGGTAATTTGGTATCGAGCAATGTGCTGCCTGAGCCGGTGAAGAAACGGTTTGAATCTGCCGTAAAATAAAGTTTCACCTGACTGACATCGCTCAGACTCGTAGTGCCGGTCATTTTTATGGCAATTTGAGATAGGGTGGCTGCATCGGTCGAAACAACCTGAATGCCCAGAATACGCTGATCTGCATCACCGATGCCGGTTGGGAGCGAACATTGAATTAGTGATGCGCTCGCAGTTGCGCGCTGTAAATCAGCTGAATTTTGCTGAGTATGCCCTGATAATGATAAACTCAATATCAGCAACAAAAAGTAAATTGTTTTCATGATTTGGGGGGATTTCAATTCAAAAGTAGCAAATTTACCGAAGTGGACAGGTGTTTTCAGAACCCTCCGTCCAAAGTCTTATTTTGGCCGGCAATTTTTTGAATTGTGTCAGCAAATTCGTCAGGTTGACTGAAAATATTTTGACCCGCAGTCATACCCATGTATCTTTGATGAAAAGTGTTACCATGAAATATTCATTTCTGATGTTCGCGTTTCTGCTGATCAGCTTTGGAACAGTCTCAGCGCAGACTTATAAAATTGTTGATACCGATCAGACTCTGGTGTATGATTCAATTAGTAATGTTCCGTTTATAACTTCCGGAAATCCGTATTATGGGCAGGATGCGCAGTACAACTGCTACCAGCCGTGGTATATTGATAATGGTGATGGCACCGTCACTGATGTAAACACAGGACTCATGTGGCAGAAAACGCCTGATCAGGATGGCGACGGTGATATCGACTATGATGATAAAATGAGTTACGCCGAAGCAATGGACAGTGCCGCCGGTTTTCATCTGGGCGGATACAACGACTGGCGGCTGCCGACCATCAGGGAACAATATTCCCTCATCCTATTCAGTGGTCTTGATCCAAGCGGTTACAACGGGACCTCGACTGACAGCCTGACACCATTTATTGACACCAGCTATTTTGACTTTAACTATGGTGATCTCAATGCCGGAGAGCGAATAATAGATGCACAGTTCGCTACTTCAACATTGTATGTCAGTACCACTATGGGCGGAGCCGAAACCATGTTCGGTGTCAATTTTGCCGACGGGCGTATTAAGGGATATCCCACCGGCCCCATGCCAGGGCAAACAATTGATAAGCAATTTTACGTGCTGTTCGTCAGAGGAAATACAGGCTATGGTATCAATGATTTTCATGACAACGGCGATGGAACCGTGACTGACAGTGCTACCGGACTAATGTGGATGCAACAGGACAATGCAGCCGGAGTTCTCTGGGAAGAAGCATTGAATTATGCCGAAAACCTCAGCTTTGCAAGCTATGAAGACTGGCGACTACCCAATGCCAAGGAGCTTCAGAGCATTGTGGACTATACAAGATCTCCGTCAACTACCGCTTCGGCTGCCATTGATCCGCTTTTCAGCTGCACCCCCATTACCAACGAAGCCGGTCAGGCCGATTTCGGCTGCTACTGGACCAATACAACCCATGCCAACTGGATGGCAACAGGCAATGGTAAAAATGCAGCCTATATTTGTTTCGGTCGTGCCATGGGATATATGAACGGCTCCTGGATGGATGTACATGGAGCCGGCTCGCAGCGCAGCGATCCGAAAACAGGCGATCCGGCTGATTACCCCACCGGCTTTGGCCCGCAGGGCGATGCCATCCGCATTTACAACTATGTGCGGGCTGTGCGCGATATTTATCCCAATCCGGGTTTTGACGAATCCGGAAGCACCGGAAATATGCTACAAATATTTCCGGTTCCGGCCACAGACTTCATTCAGTTAAGTACCGGTATTGATGCTGTTTTTTCGGAGGCAATCATTTCAAATACACTTGGACAAACAGTTCTGACACAGGAATGGGATGAAAATACTCACACAATTATTATCAGTGATTTGCCGGCAGGTATATACAACATAACTCTGCTTGGCGAAAAAACAACACTCTTTGCCACATTCACAAAACAATAATATCTTTACAAAATGAAAGATCAAAGCCGTTACCGGTTCACCGAAATCATGATTTTTTCAGTGTTGTGGGCATTTGTTTTCACTGTGCCGGTAATGCTTTCATTCAACCGGGGGCAATTCAATGTACCGCGTGTTCAGCATGAACTGATCCGCATTTTGCCGTTCTTCCTCCTGTTCTATATTCATCATTATTTTCTGTTCAGATTGTTTCATCAGGGTAAAAAAGTTCTGTATATCCTGTTCAATACATTGGCTATTATTGCTGTGGTAATAGTTGCATCCAATCTCGATTTCATATTCCGGTTGCTGGAGCTGCCTGTTCCCCACCACCCGCCTGGACCCGAACAGCAGAATATGATAGCGCGGTATTTCTACAATTTTCTGATCAGCATCCTGGTTGTCGGATTGAACCTGGCCATCCGTATTACATTTCACTGGATGTTGTCGCAAAAAAAATATGAACAATTGCAGAAAGAAAATTACAGGACAGAACTTGAACTGCTGCGACATCAGGTAAGTCCGCATTTCTTTATGAACACACTGAACAATATTCACGCACTGATTGATTTCGACAGCGAAAAAGCCAAGTCCTCGATTGTAAAACTCTCCAAGCTGATGCGGGTTCTTTTGCGAAATGGAGAAAAAAATGAATATTACCTCAAAGATGAAATCACCTTTCTGAAGGATTATATTGACCTGATGAGAATCCGCATGACCGATGATGTTGAAGTTCAGGTTGTTTTTCCTGAAAATACTCCGGATGTAAAAATTCCGCCGTTGCTGTTTATCAGTCTTCTCGAAAACGCTTTCAAACACGGCATTAAGGAATCAGGAAAATCCTTCATTCATCTGAATATGGAAATACGCAATAACCAACTCTCCACTCATATCCTGAATTCGAAAGGATCAACCACAACCTCCGGCACCGATGATTTTCATATCGGACTTGAAAATTCAGAAAAAAGGTTTGACCTCATTTATGGAAATAACCACACATTCAGCGTCAACGAAACTGATGCGCTTTTTGAAGTACAAATAATCATTCCGCTGATATGAAAATAAAATGCATTGTCATGGACGATGAGCCCTATGCGCTGAAGCAAATGGCTGAATATGTCAGAAAAACGCCTTTCCTTGATCTGGCAGGAGAATGCAAAAGCGCAGCAGAAGCTATGTTGCTTGTTTCCGATCCTACGATCATGCTCCTGTTTGCCGATATCAGCATGCCAGGCATGAGTGGCATGGAACTGACAAATATTTTGCCTGACCGTGTTGGGGTCGTTTTTACTACGGCACATGCAGAGTATGCCGTTGACAGCTATAAGGTGAATGCCATTGATTACCTGCTGAAACCAATCAGCTATGAGGACTTTCTGCGGGCTGCAGCAAAGGCGCATCAGGAGATCATAAACAATCTGAAACTTCATGAATCGGAAAACCAGGAAATGAAATATCTGTTCGTGAAATCGGAGAATAAAACCGTGAAAATCAATCTGGACGACATCGGTTACATCGAGAGTCTGAACGAGTACGTACGGTTTCATATGGGACCAAAAGAGACTGTGATATCGCTGATGAGTATGAAAACACTGGAAGAAATGCTTCCGGAGAAAAAATTCATGCGGGTTCATCGTTCGTATATCGTAAACCTGGATAAAATCACCACATTCGAACGTGGCCGCATTTTATTGTATGACCGGATCCGTATTCCTGTCGGCGATCAATACCGCGATGCATTCAGGAGTTATCTCAACAGCACTTTTCAGTAGTTTCCGGCTTCTTTTTCAAACAATCTGATATTATTTCCTGCCTGATTATGTTAATTTCCGGCTGAATAATCGATTTTTATACATAATTCGTAGAAAATCGCTTCGGGGCTTCACAATAATAGTAATTTTGCCCTTATTTTCTCAGCAGTGATTCAAACAGAAATCAGAAAATATAAATTAGTCTTTGCTATCGTGCATTCGGAAGCCTACAGCTGGATGCTGGAGCCATATGCCGTTGAAATAATGAAGAACGGCATGTTTGCCTACAATCATGTCCGGGTGACTTCATTCAACGTGAATCATTACACCAGCGACTATTCGGGTGCTGAATTTCTGGTATTAAGGACACTGGACGAATGCCGTGTTGACGCGTTGGCACGTACCATCGGACACAACAAGTTCCGGCCGCTTGATTTCACGCGCGAAGCCATGAAAGATGCCAATCTGATGCGCCGCGTTGTAAAACATCTTCGCAGTAAAACCGACCTGGCCATCAGTATTCTGGCCGATAACCAAATACCCATTTATTTTAAGGGCGATCAGCAGGACATTATCAACGAAAAACAAATCATCCCGCTGGTCGAGAAAATGAAAGTCAGATTCCTTTTCTCCATGCAGGAAAAAGCACTGCATTATTCCATTGTGACAGAGCTGGCCGGCAAGGAAGTGAAAATGACCGACAAAAACACGCTGATTCTGAACTATGCACCGTGCTGGCTCATCATGAACAATCAGTTTATTCAGGTCGATGATCAGGTTGATGGAAAAAAAATTCAACCATTCCTGTCGAAGGACAAAGTAATAGTTGAGCCCGCTCAGGTTGAAAATTACCTCCGTCGCTTTGTTCGTCAGATCCTGGCAGCTTATCCGTTCGAAATGACCGGCATAGGATATCATTTCTTTGATGAAAATCCTGTTCCGGTTTTGTGCCTTGAAACATCGTTGCAGAATGAAACGGTCCTCACATTAAAATTCCGGTACGGAGATATTGAATTCGATTTCGCTTCGGAAAACCGTTCGTATGTTTCGCTGAAACAAGCTGGATCCGAATACAGTTTTGATATCATTCAGCGAAACCAGAGCTTCGAAAATGCCACAGTATCATGGCTCACCGACAACGGTCTTTCGCTCCTGCATGGCTCGTCGTTTCAGCCGCTTAAAGTTCGTCTGACCGATCAGACACAGTCGTCGGGAGAGGTGATGTACGAAATTGTCAATTTTATCAACGAAAGCTCCGGTCTGCTGCTCGAAAAAGGTTTCAATATTGACCAATTGCTGAACCGCACGTTTTTTACCGGCAACATTGAATTGAAGCAGGTATTCACTGAAGATCGCGACTGGTTCGATCTGAAAATATATGTCATGTTCGATGACATCCGCATTCCATTCAGTGCATTACGGAAAAACATTCTGGAAAACAACCGGGAGCTTATTTTGCCCGATGGCAGGATTGCGGTACTTCCGGCCGAATGGTTTTCGAAATTTCACGATCTGGCCCTCATCAGCAAACCCGAGGGCGAAAATGTCCGCCTGAAGAAAAGCCAGTACAGCTACATTGAAAATCTGGTGAAAGGCGAAAACCGGGTTGAAGAATTTATTGGTCGTGCCGGCGCCGGGGACTTCCCCATCGAAGAACCTCCGGCCGGTATTCTGAAACAACTGAGACCCTATCAGCAGCGCGGCATGAGCTGGTTTATGTTTCTGTATAAAAACAATTTCGGCGGTTGTCTGAGCGATGACATGGGACTTGGGAAAACCATCCAGGTACTCGCTTTTCTGCTGAAAGTAAAACAACAATCGGCCGAAAAAAGAGATGAAACACAACTCGATCTTTTTAATGCCGATGCAGCCGCCACCAGTAAAACATCGCTGATTGTAATGCCTTTGTCGCTGGTGCATAACTGGGAATCGGAAATAAAAAGCACTACCCCCAACCTGAAATTCCTCAACTACACTGGCCTTCAACGCCGCTTCAGCCCTAAATTGTTTGAAAAGCACGACCTGGTTCTAACCACCTACGGAACCCTGCGCAATGACTTTGAAAAACTCAGCAAATTCCCTTTCCGCTTCGTTTTCCTCGATGAAAGCCAGTATATCAAAAATCCGGAAAGCAAAATATTTTCGGCTGTTTCGAAACTGACAGCCGAACAGCGTTTTGTGATCACCGGAACGCCGGTTGAAAACAGCCTGGTCGATTTGTGGTCACAGCTGCAATTTGTTAACCCCGGACTGCTGGGCGATCTGAAGTTTTTCCGCGATCATTTCTATCAACCCATCGAAAAGCGCGGTTCAAAAACTTCGGAAAAACGATTCAGGCAAATTATCAACCCGTTCATTCTGCGACGTACCAAAAATGAAGTTGCAAAAGAACTGCCCGAGCTGACCGAAAAAATTCATTACTGTCCGATGACGCCTGAACAGCAGGAAATTTACGAACGACGTAAATCCGAAATCAGAAATTATATTATCGAAAGCACGCAGAAGTTCGGCGCCGAAAAAGCGTATATGATCATTTTATCAGGTCTGATGCGCCTCAGACTGCTGGCCAATCATCCGTCCATCACCGAAAAAGATTATGAATTAAGCTCCGGTAAATTTGATCAGGTGACCGAAAGTATTCAGAAAGTGTTGAGTGGCGGCCACAAAGTGCTTATATTTTCACAGTTTGTGAAGCATTTGTCCATTTATGCCGACTATCTCGAAGAGCAGAATATTCCCTACCTCATGCTTACCGGCCAGACCAATGCAGCCAACCGCCAGAGCATGATCAAACAATTTCAGAAAGGATACGATTATCCGGTATTTCTCATGTCGCTTAAAGCCGGTGGTGTCGGGCTGAATCTGACAGCAGCCGATTTTGTCTTTCTGCTCGATCCATGGTGGAATCCGGCTGTGGAGCAGCAGGCCATCAATCGCACGCATAGGATTGGGCAGGATAAAAAAGTGATTTCGTATAAGTTCATAACGGAAGGCACCATCGAAGAAAAAATTATTGCCCTGCAGGAAAAGAAGCAGGATCTGTTCAACAACTTTGTCAATTTCAAAGCACAGGCTAATCTGAGCCCCGAAGAGCTGAAAAACCTGCTGGATTAGTGCATCAACATAAGTATTTACCGAAGCAGTTTTCCGGTAAAAAGTTAATTACTATATTTGCAGTCTTATCCGTGGATGCCGAAAAACGATCAACAGAGTAGGCAAAAATTTTTATTGTTACAACATGAACTGGAAATTACTGGTTGCTTCTATCGGAATCGTGGCATTTACCGCCTGCAACAAACCTGCAAAAAAAGCTGAAAAAGTATGCGATTGCTACACCGAAGCCAAAGATCTTAAAGGTGACCAAAAAACCAAAAAAGAAAGTGAATGTGCTGCTATGGCTGCTGAATACAATGCCGATTATAAAGAAAACAAGAAAAAACAGAAAGCATACATCGACGCCATGTACCAGTGCAGCAAAGAACTGGAAAGCACTACTGAAGAGCCCGCAAAAAAATAACGGATAATTCCGACATTCGTATTGCTAAAAATGTGATTCCGGGCGGATTTATAAAAATCAGCGCCCGTCATCATGTATCAATATCTTTCATTTGAAACAGAATTTAATCGTACATTTTACTACAATGAAACTGAGATTTGTAATTGCAGCTCTGGCCATTTTTTCGCTGATTTCGTGCGGAAGCAAAAAAGAAAAAGACGAAAAAAAA
>CAYSCE010000017.1:0-19882 GCA_964429475.1 uncultured Bacteroidaceae bacterium
GTGCGTTGTGTCCGCCGCCGCGGAGAGTGCGAAGCTACCTCATGCCGCATGCGTTGTGCACTGTGCGTTTTGCGTTTTGCGTTTTGCTACTCTTTCACTAACCTCACCACCTTCGAGCCGCCGACACCACTGATACGCAGCAGATACATGCCTTTGGCGTAGAAACGCATATCCACATCAAGCGTGAAATTGTTATCGGCAGTTCCTTCAAACAAGGTGGCGCGTTTCTGCCCGGTCATATCAAACAACTCGATGGTTAGAAACTGTTCGCTCTCCGAAACAAGCGTGAGTGTTGTGTTATTAATGCAGGGATTCGGATTGAGCCACACACCCACCGCCAGCTCTGTTGCAGCCGTTGTGTCATACATGTAATAATCTTCCCACAGTGGCATATCAAAATCTTCTTCCTCGTAATTATCTTCGGAATACACAATAGGCGCGCGCTGATCCATAGGCACACTGATCAGTGTATCGTAATAACTCCCACGATAATTTTCACTCCAGGGCGGTGCCGCCATGTTTTTGTAAGAAACATTGTTGCAGCTATAACTCTCTATTCGTGCCAGAAAATGCGCACCAGCATCTACTCTGAAACCATCGGTGAGTTTGATACTTTCGCCGGCTTTCATAGTTACATCACCAAAAACGTCAGGAGCATATTGCGGCTCTCCAACAGATGGCGTTGAAGAATAAATCAATGCCTGGTTAGCCACTACCATGTTTGTAGTAATACTGCTGATAGCCCGTATTTCTTCAGGATTATTTACTGAAGCAATTTCTCCACTTGGTTTTAAAACAGGAGCATACTCGTTCAAAACAACTCGGTCGTTTTGATTGATATAATACGGAAAACTATAAGGCTGACCATTATAATCAAAACCATCCGGGAAAGCCAGGCATGCCAGATTGTAGAGGAGCATGTAATCTAAACCAGGATAAACACCATCATGCCCAGTACTGTTATAAAGTTGAGAAGCCAGATCAGAGTCATATTTATATTCAGTATCCCAGCCGGTTGAAACGTAATGATCGCCAATTCCGAAGTAATGATGATAGCAATATGGGCCACCACATGGAGCAGTATAAAGATCATCAATAAGATATTCAAACGGATACTTATACTTTTTTTCGCTCAAATTCTTGTTGTTTACAGCTGCCCACAACAATAAATAAAATGTATGAATGTTTGCTTGATTGCCAATATTAGTAATTGCTTTATATGGTGGATTTGGACTTGCTTCAGATAACGCAATTAACTTTGAGTATAACCCTCGATTATAAAAATTTTCATTATTATTTGATGCATTATAAAACAACACTGATGACTGATACTGTAAAAAAGAACTCCCCCCAAATACCCCAACATCGCCCATGTCAATTAATGGCATCATTCTATTCACTACACTTGCGACACCCCATAAATATCCTCCAGAGTAACCTCCATCATCAGCTAAAATTGGAGTAAAATCTGGAAATCGCATCTGATAGTATGGGGAATTCATGATGCTATAATATCTATATGCAATATTGATTGCTTTCATTTTTGTCGAAAAATCAGATACAAAATAAGAAACTAAAGCCAATCCCATTAAATCGCCGATAATCTCGTCATTGCTAGTAAAACACTCATCTTTCCAATAGTTCCAGTATGTTTCATTGTGTGTCGAATAGGCAGCTACGTCAAAAACATGTTCAACATCATTATCATCTGTCCAAATATGTGGATACTGATAATAGTAATTTGAAGGATCTTCGTATTTGTTTCTTGCGCGAACACAATTAGAATTAATCGAAAAAGGAAGGCCTGGAAGACCTGATATTTGAGTGCTGTAATCGGAAAAAGATCCATTTGCTAAATTCACATTAAGATATTCTGTCATTGGTTGAGATAGAATCGATGGGTAATCATCGCGTATAAAAAAGCCGTCGTATCGACTTGTAAACCAAAAGTTGTTCCAGGGAGCATCTCCTTCGCAATAATCCATTCTATTCAATGCATCCAAGGCCAGATTCAGTTCCTGCAGAGTAGTAATAGCATCAGCATTTTGACCATTGTCTTTCAGTAATTTATACTCAGTAGCCAGCAAACCAATATAGTATCCCTGAAGTTTATGCGTATTTGCAGTTTCAACACCTTTATAAATTGCCCAATGTTGACCGAAATCTTTGTTGGCGTTACGGCAAGTCAATACAACAGATTGACCGGATTCGGTTCCTGGCATGACAAAGTATTTTAATCGGTCCCGATAATACCAATATTTCGTTTGCGAGTCATTAAATGACACTTGGCAAAACAGCTGATATGAAATGATAATAGTTAAAAGACAAATGAAGATCGTTTTCATGAGTTCGTATTTAATTATCCTATATTGTAATCACAAGAAACCAAACAGTCACAAATGCAATGAGAAAAACACAAAGCAAAACCAACTCAATAGTCAAGACAGTCTTTATCATAATAATTCCAGCCCATTTATCCTTGTTTTGCAGCATTTTCTTTTTGGCAAATATAAATGCTACTGCACTCAAGATAAAAAACAATAAACAAAGCAATAAAACAAAGCCCGGAACCCAAAGAAGAGCAAACAAAAAAAATGAAATAATGGATAGTCCCAGCAAAAAAAAACCAAGAATTGCCATTGGATGAACTTTTATAATTATATTAGAAAGTGAAATAACTGGCTGAATTGAGGCTTTCCTACTACAAAAATTGTTAAATGCCTTTAAATATTCGAAATCAAAATTTTTCGTACACTTATCAAAACTCTTTTCTTTCGAGATGTATCTTTCTGGAACTGGATCAATCAATTGACTGGCAGAAATTGTATCAGCATTGCCTGGTTCAACAATTTCAGAAAACGATGCGGTCTTTTCTTGAGTAGAAATGCTGTCAGTGGTTTGATTCCTAAGACATCGTATATTGTGACTCTCAGCCGGATTGCCAATAAAGAATCCCTTCATATGCTGTCGCTTTTCTATTTGGCAAGAAGACAAAATAACTGATCCGAGAAAAACAAGCTCGAATACCAATATGGCACTGCGAGCAGATTGCGCAAAAATATTTCTGATTGATTTTGTTTTCATGGCTTTGTTTTTTACGAGGGTTCAATGCAATACTGAGTTATATGTGCGGTTTGAATACTACATTCCCACGGAATATCATCCTCGCATTTATCCATCCGTATTAATGCATCCAATGCGAAATTCAATTCCATCAAAGTACTATTAGCATCCTTTGTCTGCAAATTATCCATAAGAAGTTTATATTCGGTTGCAAGCATTCCAATGTAGTAACCCATAAGCTTATGAGTTTGAGCAAGCTCAATTGAAGTATAAATGGGGAAATAATCATGATAATCCTTGCAAGGATTTCTACTTGTTATTATTACTGAATTTCCAGGAGCATCCCCAGGATAAACAAAGTATTGCAACCGGTCTCGATAATACCAATACTTTTCCAATTCACTATTAAATCTGAATATGTTCTGACCAAAAGCAGAAACTGATAAAAGGATGATTGAGAATGTTAGAGCTTTCATTGGAAATAATTAATAAACAACAGTGAAAAGCATATATATGAACAAAAACATTTCAAAAACAACAAACAATACCCCTAAAGCCAGCAACACAACCAGAAGGATATCTGCAATTTTATTACCCTTCCATTTCTCTGGGTGCTTTTTCACTCTGCTGCGGCCGATGAGCAAAGAGGTAATACTTAAAGAAAACAATGCTATTCCAAAAATAGCTGGGTCACTTAATAAAAACCACAGTCCAGCAATTAATACGCATAGTATGCCGCAAATTAATCCAATTATAATTAATGGATGAACTTTCTTAGGTTCGTCATTTAATTCTCTATTGTCATTAATATAGTTTTTGCTGTTCCCCTGATACTTGGGTGTAATCCTGTTTTTTAAATTGTTGAAATGTTCGTTTTGGCTCTGAATAAAAGTTTGCGCGTATATTTCATTTGAGCTGATTTCATTTGCCACAGCCAGCGTGCTTTCACTATTGATTTGTGTCACTGACTCGTTTTGCTCCAATAATACAATCTCAGATGTTTGAGGAATCGTCAAAGTGTCTCGCGCATCCTTTGCCTTTTTACTGGCATCAAATTCACACGTAGATTTATTAATAAATAAACCTCTTACATACTGCCGCTTCTCAATCTGACAGGAAGTCAAAACAACAATTCCAAGAAATATCAGAAAGAATGCGCATATAGCTCTGCGAGTAGAAAACATAAAAATATTTCTGATTGATTTTGTTTTCATTGGTTTGTTTTATTCACACGATTAAAGTAAAACTTGATTTATGTGTACGGCTTGAATGCCACTATCCCATGAAATATCATCCTCGCATTTATCCATTCTAATTAATGCATCTAAAGCCAGATTTAGCTCCGTAAGCGTTTTACTCGCCGATGAAGTTTGGCCATTATCATTTAACAGCTTGTATTCTGTTGCCAGTAAGCCAACATAAAACCCCATCATCATTCTGGGTTGTACAGTCTGTATTGTTTTTGTTGTTCCATCCCATTGATCATAAGAAGGATTTCTGATTGAAAACAATATGCTTTGTCCAGGTTCAGTCCCGGGCATGACAAAGTATTTGAGTCGATCCCGATAATACCAGTATCGTTCAGCCTCAATGTTTAATACTCTTTGAGAGAATCCTATTTGAGAGAATAACAATAATACCAAGATGATGAGATTTTTCATTTTTTCACCATTTATAGCGTTAATATTACTATCGATAGCAATCCACTTAAAACAACAACAGCAAGCAAAACAAATAAAATATTTTCAAGAATTAACCCATTCCATTTTTCAGGGTTTCTTTTGGTTTTCAGCCTTGCAACCTGTATAAAAATACATGCAATTAATAATAAAGCAAAGAATAAATACATGAAGAAAATACCGGAATTAAGGTAAACGGCTAATATTAATTGAAGAAAATCAATCAATACTACTAAAAATGCCCAAATTGCAAAAGGATGAATTTTTCGATTTTTATTAGACAGTGAAATAACTGGCTGAAGTGAAGCTTTTCTACCACAAGGATTGTTAAATAGCTTTAAATATTCGAAATCAAAATTTTTTGTACACTTATCAAAACTCTTTTCTTTCGAGATGTATCTTTCTGGAACTGGATCAATCAATTGACTGGCAGAAATTGTATCAGCATTGCCTGGTTCAACAATTTCAGAAAACGATGCGGTCTTTTCTTGAGTAGAAATGCTGTCAGTGGTTTGATTCCTAAGACATCGTATATTGTGACTCTCAGCCGGATTGCCAATAAAGAATCCCTTCATATGCTGTCGCTTTTCTATTTGGCAAGAAGACAAAATAACTGATCCGAGAAAAACAAGCTCGAATACCAATATGGCACTGCGAGCAGATTGCGCAAAAATATTTCTGATTGATTTTGTTTTCATGGCTTTGTTTTTTACGAGGGTTCAATGCAATACTGAGTTATATGTGCGGTTTGAATACTACATTCCCACGGAATGTCATCCTCACAATTATCCATCCGGATTAATGCATCCAGAGCCAGATTTAACTCGGACAAAGTCTCAACCGCCGATTCATTCTGCCCGTTGTCTTTTAATAATTTATACTCAGTTGCAAGCATGCCAACATAAAACCCCATCATCATTCGTGGCTGATCAATATCCATGGTATATTCTGTACCGTCCCATTGAACCTCACGTGATGGATTTCTTCTTGAAAACAATATACTTTGACCAGGTTCTGTTCCAGGCATAACAAAATATTTTAGCCGATCACGGTAATACCAGTATTTAAATGCATTTTCAGTTGTATTAAGCGTCTGGGCTCCGATATTGGTTGTAAAAAATAATGCAACTAAAAGCAATACAGTTTTTTTCATAGCTAATTATTCTCAAATTTTATCACATATACGTTTTGTACGCTATCCGTATGTTCAAGCCAAAGCTCATCGTGCCTAAGCTTGATAATTTTATATTCGCCAATATTCTTTGTGATTAATGGATATATTCCATAAATCATAGACTCTTGCCCAAACATATGAAATCCAAATAAAATTTTAGTAACATTCGCCGTTATACCATCAGGATCATCCGATTCAAAACTCCATCCGCCTGCAGCTATTTCACTATTACCTTCAAAAACATCAATTCCAGAAGTTTCACCAAGTCCGGATTCATAGTGGCTGTTAAAATAAAGACCCCAATCATAATTGGCCGTCCACTGAGCAGTAAGATCAGAATCGTTTTTCATAAACGACACAACGTGCCATTTTTTACCGCACAATCTGCCTTCCGGACTCCTGAAACTAATACATGGTCCCTCCTCGTATCTGCCGCAACCGAAGGCAGAGAACAGAATGAGTGCAAGAGCGAAAATGTTTTTTACTAATTTTGTTTTCATGGCTTTCAAATTTTAGGTGTCAATTGGATTCTTTATCCTCAATCATCTTCCTCAACTCCTCATTTTCCTTTTTCAGATCAATGACATAGAGGGTGAGCTCTTCAATTTTACGGAGCAGGGTGCCGTAGCTTTCACCCAAAGATAAACCATTCTCGCTTACCTCGGTTTCGGAAGGCACATCGGGCAGGTGACCGTTTCCGGGCGTTTCAGAAAATGGATTTTCATAATTGATCTGTAATTGGTACTGCAATACTATAAAATAAATTATAATTTGTCAAATATGTTTTATTTTTTGTTTGTTCTAATTAATTTTTTCACTGCGTTTATTGAATATTAATCGACATACTAAAATTCAATTACTTATTAACACTTCTGTTTTTCGACAAACAATGTCATTATGCCTTTAAACAGGAGCTGCATATTATTCCTCGGCAAATCACCGTACATAAATCCAGTTTAAGTGAGCAGTCCGCCGCCGCGGAGAGTGTAAAGCTACCTCAGGCCGCATGCGTTGTGCGTTGCGCTCTGCAGTTGGGTGTAGTCTGAAAAAGTAATTCCTGCGGGTTGAGTCTGGAGACTCAACCCCACAACTCCGTTTAAAAAGACTACACCCAACTGCCGGTGCGTTGTGTCCGCCGCGGCGGGATGTGCTCTGCGCGTTGTGCCGCACGCCGCATGCCTCATGCCTCATGCCCTATGCCTAATACAGTGCGAGTGAACAGTCCGCCGCGGCGGAGAGAGCGAACCTCATGCCGCATGCGTTGCGCGTTGTGCCGCACGCTTCATGCCGCATGCTATATATCAGCACACTTGTCACGTTTCACGTGATCAGCACATCAGCACATTAATCATTAATTCGTACCTTTGCAAAAATTTTCAAATGAGTACTTTACAAACCGAAGCAACGATGAACTACAAAGTGAAGGATATCGCGCTGGCCGACTGGGGTCGCAAAGAAATTGAAATCGCCGAAAAAGAAATGCCGGGTCTGATGGCTCTGCGCAAAAAATACGGAACCGAAAAACCGCTGAAAGGCGCCCGCATTATGGGTTCGCTGCATATGACCATCCAGACTGCCGTACTCATTGAAACCCTGAAAGAACTGGGCGCCAATGTACGCTGGGCCAGCTGTAACATATTCTCAACGCAGGACCACGCCGCCGCTGCCATTGCTGCCGCCGGAACACCTGTGTTTGCCTGGAAAGGCGAAACGCTCGAAGAATACTGGTGGGCCACCGCTCAGGCACTGAATTTTGATGGCAAAGGCCCCGAACTGATTGTTGACGATGGCGGCGATGCTACCCTCATGATTCATTTAGGCGTTGCCATTGAAAAAAATCCGGCGCTGCTCGATACTCCTGTTCACACACCCGATGAAAAAGCGCTCTACAAAACGCTGAAAGAAATTTACGTTGAAAATCCAACCCGCTGGACCAATCTGGTCAAAGAATGGAAAGGCGTTTCGGAAGAGACTACGACCGGTGTTCACCGTCTGTATCAGATGATGGAAAAAGGCGAATTGCTGGTGCCGGCCATCAATGTGAATGACAGTGTGACCAAATCGAAATTCGACAACCTGTATGGCTGCCGCGAATCGCTCGCCGATGGCATCAAACGCGCCACCGATGTAATGATTGCCGGAAAAGTTGTTGTCGTTTGCGGTTATGGCGATGTTGGTAAAGGCTGCGCCAAATCGATGCGTTCGTACGGTGCTCGCGTAATCACCACCGAAATTGACCCCATCTGCGCGCTGCAGGCCGCTATGGAAGGCTTTGAAATCACCACCGTTGAAGATGCCCTGCACGAAGGAAATATTTATGTGACAACCACCGGAAACCGCGATGTCATTACCATTGAGCATATGGCCAAAATGAAGGACGAATCCATCGTTTGCAACATTGGTCACTTCGATAATGAAATCCAGGTGGAACAACTGGAAAATTATCCGGGCATCAAAAAAGTCAACATCAAACCTCAGGTTGACAAATATATTTTCCCAGACGGACATTGCATCTATCTGCTGGCTGAAGGCCGATTGGTGAACCTTGGCTGTGCCACGGGACACCCGTCTTTTGTGATGAGCAACTCATTCACCAACCAGACACTGGCTCAGATTGAGCTCTGGAAAAACAAATACGAAATCGATGTCTATCGTCTTCCGAAACATCTTGACGAAGAAGTAGCACGTCTGCACCTTGGTCAGCTGGGCGTAAAACTCACGCAGCTTTCGCAGGAACAGGCCGACTATATTGGTGTTCCGAAGGAAGGTCCTTATAAAGCGGAGCATTACCGCTATTAAACTAAAAAACTCTTACGTATACCACGCTCTGCTTGTCGCGCGAGTTGCTGCCCAGGATGATAATTCCCAGCGCGGGATTTTTCAACAGGCTTTGGTCGACGCAAATATCCAGGGTGGTGACATTTCCCGGGACAACGGAATTACTTTTCAGCTTTGCCTGCAGCCAGGGCTGATCGGAGCGCATGGCGGAAATTTCAAGTGTTTCGTCGCCGGTATTGGTAATGGTAATCTGAGCACATTTTTTATTGTCGTCGGTCAGCGATAATTTGATATCGTTCAAAGACAGGTTCAGGAGCGGGCCCGAGAGCTTACGTGTTTTCTGCCCGGCGTAATCCGATTCATAGCTCACAATCTGAATGCGGCGTTCGCGCGCGGCAGCAATGCTGTATACAGAATTTCGCGTATCGTTTGGATTATCGCTTACAAACGGGTCTGAGAGCGCTTCTCCAACCGGTTCGGCCTGTATAATCAACCGGCCGCCATTGGTCGCAGTACCGTTAATATAAGGTTTCATGCGGCCTCCATCAACACCACTAAGATAATTCACCAGGCTGCTGATGCGCCTCCGCGCCAGATTGATGTTGTATTCGGTGCTGGTGAGCGGACTGCAGAACCCCTGCACCTTCATGGTAACGCGGCTTCCGGCCTCGAGGTCAGACAACATGACCGGCGTCAGATCCAGCAACTTTTTAAAACCATTCGTTACATACGCCAGAAAAAACACTTCAATTTCCGCTTCAGCATTGGTAATGGCATCGCCCGACAGTCCACGCGCATATTCCTTTTTGTAACGGTCAATCATGCCCATGTAGGAATAATAGGTTTCGGCATAGGTCGAAAGTGTGACTGTATCGCGGCTTCGCGGATCCGGTATGTCGTTGTGAAAATACAAATCGAGTGGCAGCAGGACTTCTACTTTCTGTTTGATTTCGTTCACTTCGGTAACAAGCTCAACCTGCACATCCGGAACTGTGTCTTTTTTCGCGCTTTTCTGGCCGTAATACGCATATAAATCGTTGCAGCAGGTTTCACCCTTAAAATAATACGAACCCGCGCGATTCGACGTAAAATAGCCATCGCGGTCAACGCTGTTGATGTTGAAATAAAAATCGTTGGCAGGAGAATTGACCGGCTTTCCTGAGTTTTCGGGCTTTGTCCAGCTGCTGAGTGCGCCTTCGGCCGAGAAAACATCATAGCCGCCAAGGCCGTAATACCAATCGCCCGAAAAATACAGTTTCCCGGATGCGCCATCATAAAACGGAGTGATTTCGTTCCCTGCTGAATTCAGCACACTGCCTGCATTTACAGGTGTCTGCCAGCTATCGGCTTTTTTTACACTGTACCAGATGTCAAGCTGGCCCTGGCCTCCGGGGCGGTCGCTCACAAAATAAATAATTTCGTTATCCGCCGTATCCTTGTAGTAATATGGTTGTGTGGATGTGTAACCTTCCGCATTCAATGCAATTTTTTCAGGATATGACCAGCGGTTATCCTGCCATTTCGATTCATACACATCGCAGCGGTACTTGTATTCGCCAGTCATTTCGCAGCGGTTGAACCATACTTCGCTGCCATCTTCGTTGAAGCAAATGTTGGCTGTATGTTTCGATTTGCTGTTTAATGGTTCCTGAACCTTCACCGGGCGCGACAATCCGCGCTGTGTAAAATCGCTCACATACAGCGACGATAAAAACATATTACCCAGAATACCCGATCCATCGTCATTCAGCAGTGGCTGTACAGAAGTAAAATACAGCTTTTTATCGCTGAGCTGCATCCCGCCGAATTCGCTGAATGGCGTATTTACAGGCAATGACAAATGTTCCACTGAAATTTCGGTAGAAGTGTCGGCCCACAATTTCTCAATGAGATCAAATTTATTGAGTTGCTCACTGGCTTTTTCATCAAAAAAAGCTGCATTGTTTTTTTGTTCAAGATACAATGAATAGTAAGCTTTCGCCATCAGATAATCGGCGGTATTGCGCGACAGTTCTGCCATCCAGAAAAGTGCTTCGGGATAATTTTTTCCCTGATCCTTTTCATATACAATTCTGTAACACTGAAAAGCCGTGTTGTAATTAAAATATTCTTTTGCCGATTCACCCATTTTCCACCACAAGGCAACGGTTGCACTATCATGTCTGACAGCTTCGTTGTAATAATTCCATGCAGCCTGATAATTTCCCGCTTTGAATTCCGCATCGCCACGCAGCTCAAGATCCGATACAACCTGCGCTTTCAGATATGCGAAAGACATCAGACAAACCACTATGAAACAAATCAATCTTCGCATATTCAGAAAATAGGACAAGGAATTTCACGATTTGTTTTGTGTTCTGGTTTGTTGAAAACCGCAATAAAACTGAACTCAAATCCGCCACGTAAATGGCTTGCAGGCGTCAGTTTCGATGTGTTGACATCATAACTGATTCCCACTTTATAATTCATAAAATCAAATCGTGTTGACAAAATAAACCCATCACCGACCCGATAAAATAAACCGCCCGAAACAGCCTTATAATCCCATGGATTAAAACTTTTGGTATATCGGTAATTGGCTCCCAGAACGACTTCGGTAAATGCTCCCTGTTTCGAAAAAAAAGCAGAAGGTATTACTTCTCCGTTACGCCCGGTTGGAGCTGAATACGATACATCGGCCACCCAGCGCATGGCCAGACGCACATCATCGTTGTCGTAATGCGATTGTTTCGGGCGGTTGATGTTCTGCACCGAAAGTCCTGCGGTAAGATCCTGACGCGAGCCCTGGCGCATCAGGTATGTAGCTCCAAGCCCAACAACGGGATACCAGAAACTGGTTTCGCTGAATACTTCATCACCGGGAATCTGATCATCAAACAATAATCCGTCGTATTGATTTCCAAAGGTAAGATACGAAGGGTCGAAACTGCGCTGATGCATGCGTAAAGAGCCACCCAGCGATAAAAACTTATTGTTGAAACGATTGAGTGCTTTAATATGTGAAACGGAAACTCCAAGTCCGCTTGTTCCGAAGCCCGCATCACCAGCCTTTTCGCGCATAACATCAAGGCCAATACCGGTTTTTCCCAGATAACTTCCTTTACGTTGCAAACTCATGTCGGCCGCAGCCAGATAAGTCTGAAACGGAGTTGTGACCGAATTCCACTGAATTTTTGTATTGGCCGAAATGCGGAATTGTTCGCTCATAAGCCCGGTACGCGCCGGATTAAAATAAAACGGAAGATTGGTGAACTGGCTGAAATGAATGTCCTGCGCTGTTACAAACAACGACAGAAAACCAATCATGATAACCAGTACAGTTCTTCGCATCGTATCAACGCAATAAAGTGATATTTCCTTTTTTTACAAACTGCACCTGATTATAACAATCAATTTCGAGATAATAATCAAATACAGCCGGTTCGAGTAAACGACCCCTGAAAGTGCCATCCCATGCGGCAAGCGGATCGTTTGTCTCAAATACTTTTTCGCCCCAGCGATCGAAAATGGCCAGATACATATGATCGATATACCGGCTGTAAATGCGGAATTCATCATTCTTTCCATCACCATTTGGTGAAAATGAATTCGGTACAAAAATATACGGATCGAAACAATACACATCCAGCACTTCGATGCGGACACTATCTTCATAAACGCATCCAAAGCCGTCGTCAAGCGTCACATAATACATGGTGGCAGTTGATGGTGATGCTTCTGTTGACGCACTATAAGGATCCGTGAGCGATCCGGCAGGAGCCCATGAATAAGATACTCCGGCAATGGGTGTTGCATGTATCATGGTCGATTGTCCCTGATAAATGGTATCGTCATCCACCCAGGCATCCACATCATCGTAAATATAATCCACCACAATATTTTCTGTATTCTGTAATTCACAATCGTTGGCATCGGTTATCGTAACAGTGTAAGTTCCCTGACAAATACCGGTCAGATCCTCGGTCGTTTGTCCATTGCTCCAGCTGTAGGAATATGGTGGTGTTCCGCCCGTTGTGGTGTTATAGATAAAACCATTACAGGCCACATCACAATTTACCTGACCCGGTTCGGATACCAGCCCCAGATGCGACGGCTGATTCATCATAATGTTGGAGCTTTGTACACAACCACCATTGTCGGTAACCGTAACAGAATACATTCCAACGCCAATACCAGTAATCGATGACGTCACATCGCCCGTATTCCAAATATATCCATATGGTGCAATACCACCCGATGGATTCAGCGTTATCGTACCATTTGAATCACCAAAGCAAAGCGGTTGTTCAATATCGGTATTCAGATCCATCTGCTGATAATCGACAAAAACCTGATCGGTTTCGGAACAATATCCGTTACTCACCAAAACATAGTAAGTATGCGGCGAGGAATGAATGGTATTAAATGTTGTTCCTGACGGATACGCATTTAACGTGTCGGAAAAATACATATCCGAAGACCATATAACTGTAAACGAAGCGCCACCTGAACAGCTTACCGAGAGCGGCAATCCGGGAGAGCAGGTAGTCGTGTCAGGGCCGGCATCAATCACAAGATCATATACATGTACCGTCTGATACAATGTATCGTAACACACCCCATTGGTGATCACCAGATAATATTGAGTAGTCACCGAGGGCGATGCTGTTGGGTTTGTGATGGTTGATAAACTCAGGCCAGTTGAAGGATACCACTGACAGGTAATATTCGGATCCGAAAACGGCAAAATACCGATTTGTGTATAACCGCCTGAACAGATGCCTGCATCGGCAAGCGTATCCACGTTGTTCGAAAGAACAATGATCTGTTTTGTAATGGTATCGGCACTGTTACAAGCTGCGGCATCAGATACAATCAGTGTTACATCGTATACGCCCGAAGACGGATATGTATAAACCGGATTGCAGTTGGTGCTGGTATTTCCATCGCCGAAATCCCAAAAGCAGGTCTCCAGGCCAGGATTCGGAAAGTACGATGTATTATTGAAAGTAATGGTATAAGGCAAACAAATAACCGGAGGCATGTTGAAATCGGCCACAATGGCGGGCAGACTGAAATCGACTTTAAAAACACCATTGTTGCAGTTGGTTGAATTGTTTGTATTGGACCAGGCTCCAACGGTAGTCGGAAAATCATCGAGACCGCCACAGCCCGCACAAACCGACTGATAGATGCGGCCCATGCGATCGAAGCGGCTGGTACCACCATCGACATGTTCTGCACTCGATCCTCCGTAAAAAGATCCGAATACAATGTTGGAGGCGTCATCGCGCATGCACATGAGATAATAATCGCTGTTATCCGTAGTACTCTGAAAACTTCCTGAGGTAATGGGTAACCCGGCCGTACCGCCGAAACCGTTCAGATAAGGACTTCCCCACCCCGACAGATAAATATTGTGGCAATAATCGACCAGAAAAGCTGTTGGACTGATATTTACCATACCGTCGCCATTACCGAAACGGGTTGACCATATAACCGTATTCAGCGGCGGATTGATTTTCGAAATAAACTGTCCGCCACCTGTTGTATTCCACAATGCATTCTGAATAAGTAATGTTCCTGTCGAAGCACTTTGGCCGAACAAATACACATTGTTTTGTTTATCGGTTTCAACAAAGTACACCTGATCGTAGGCATAGGTTCCCCAGTACGATGAACGGATAATGGCACTGCCGTCTTCCTGCAGCAGCGTTACAAAGCCATCGGCCGGGCCACCCTGATAAATATTCATGACAGCATTGGAAGATACCGGAAAGTTGCTGCTGGATGTGCCCCCGGCTATCGAAAGTTTTCCAAGTGAGTTGATGGAAATGCTGTATACCGCATCAGCAGAGGAGCCGCCGATATAGCTTCCCCATAGTTGGGTGGTCAGCATGCGATCCAGTTTTATAATAAAACCATCCTGAGTGCCGCCACCATACAGGGCCTGAAAGGATCCAAACGTTGTCGGAAAATTGGTCGATGCCGTACTGCCGGCCACATACACATTGCTGTTATCATCGAGCAGAATTTCACCTCGCACATCATCGGCATAATTATGTTTCAGCACTGCATCCATATTAAGTCCGTCATTGCCGGAACCTCCGATATAGGTCGAAGCAATCAACGATGTACCAGCCGCATTAAAACAGGTAACACCCAGATCACATCCATTGGTATAGTTGATAACATATGTGAGTGTGTATGAAGTTCCTCCGTTAAAGGTGCTGTCAATACAACCGGGTGTTGTCGGATAGTCGGACGAACCGGTTGTGGAAAAAACATACAATTCATCGGCTGAATTGACAACAATACTGTTTGGAACATCAGGGCCCGAGCCGCCGAGATAAGTGCTGTAGATAAGAGTATTTCCCGTTATGTTGTATTTGGTAATGGCCATATCCACATTGCCGCCATATACCGTTTGATAAGCGCCGACTGTGGTTGGATAGCCAAGCCCGAAAACATTTCCGCCGGCATACACATAGCCCTGCGAATCGTATGTGGCGGTATAACCCCAGTTGTCGGCTGTTGATCCCGAATAAGTGCCAAAAATAATGACCGGATCAATAATCAGGGGATAACGCCGGTCGTAAGCCGATCGTGCGGCAAAACCAACAACATTGTTTTTTACAACATAATCAACCGGTACAAACACTGTGTCGCCGTTGATAATCTGCCAGGCCACCGGGCGCAATTCGGTAATGTTTCCCAACGATGTTCCGAAAATCAGATTTCCATTTTCAACCCGCATATTTTCTACGCCGGAATACTGAATCCGGATATTCTTCATATGCGCATCGGGCGCCAGCTGAAACTCATATTTCAGCAAGCCTTCATCTTCGCCCACATGCAAATCAATACCCGGATAGAGCGCTTTGTAACTTACACTATGAAATCCGCTGACATTGGATTTCCAGCGCGAAGGATCGTTTCCCAGAAAATAATTGTAATAGGGAGCTACTTTGTTTTCAGCCTCCAGTGCCGGATTCAGCGCACCCAAAAACTCCATTTCATAACAATGCGCATTGATGATGTTGTTGGGTTGTTTCCGGATTTTCTTTTCATCATCCGGCAACATTTTGAAATGCATCATTTCGGCAATCATAGCCTTATCGCGCAGATCGACCACCAAACGGTCGTTGTACACAAAAAGCTGTCCTGTGGGCAAATCGGCTTTATAGGCAAATCCTTCAGCCCATTGACCCACATTTTCAACAAATACAATATGCCCGCCCAGCGTGTCATCACCTTTGTGCCGGACATCTGCAAATGACTGGAAAGCGACCAGCAATAATGAGAAAAAAGTCAATATGAACGGGCGCATGTATTGAATTTCTAACAAAGATAAAGAATATTTCGATTAAAATTGAATATTCTGAATTGAATCCTGCAACGAAATGGTGCCAATATTTGACTATAATTTTATACATTTACCGGATTAAGGACAAAAGGCATACAGCATTTTGACTATTATGATGAAGTTTATTCTGTCAGCGGTCTTATTCCTGTGGACTTTGAACAACATCAGAGCTCAGGTTGTGATTAATGAGGCCTGTAGCAATAACTGGTCGGTGGCCGAAGACGAGGACGGAGACAACAGTGATTGGTTTGAAATGTTTAATGCAGGTTCTTCTGCCGTTTCGCTGGCTGATTATTCGGTGACAGATAACAGCGGAGAACAATGGTTTTTTCCGAACCTGACAATGAATCCGGGGTCATTTCTGCTGGTATTTGCATCCGGGAAAAACCGCACAGGATCTGAGCTTCACACATCCTTTAAATTATCAAAAGAAGGCGATATCATTATTCTGAAAAATCAGGCGCTCTTACTTTCCGATACATTCCGGATCGATCCGCTTATGGGAAATATGTCCTTTGGAAATAAAACAGATGGAAATACAAGCGTTGCGGGCATTTTCAATACCCCAACTCCCGGCTCAACCAACAATGTAGTCCCCTGTTATTCTTCCATGGCTGAAAACCCGGAATATTCGGCGAAAAGCGGATTTTATTCAACTCCGATAACCATCATTCTGTCATGCGGAGAGCCAGGGACTACAATACGCTATACAACCGATGGCAGCACCCCGGTACAGGGCTCTGACGAATACGTATCTCCCATTGTCATTTCGGGAACCACCTGTTTGAAAACGAGGGCTTTCAGTTCAGATACAACCGTGTTGCCTTCAGCCGTGCTGACCAATACATACTTTATCGGGTATACTTCAGCGCTTCCGGTGTTTTCAATCAGCACCGAACCGGCAAATTTGTGGGATGCTGACAGTGGAATCTATGTTTTAGGCAATTCGGCCGATTCTGTCTATCCTTATTTCGGAGCCAATTTCTGGCAGGATTGGGAGGTACCGGCCCACATTGAATTTTTTGAAACAAACCGCAGGCTTGCGCTGGAACAGGATCTCGGACTTTCAATCAATGGCGGCTCTGTATCGCGCAACAAACCACAGAAGTCATTCAGACTTACCGCCAGAAACAAATACGGCTCATCTACAATGGAACATCGGTTTTTTGACAATAAAAATATTGCCGCGTATAAAACCCTAATTCTGCGAAATGCCTCCGGCGACTGGAACAAAGCGCATTTTCGTGATGGTTGTATTCACGATCTGGTTTCTGGTAATACCGATATTGATGTAATGAGTTACCGGCCTGCTGTCGTTTTTTTAAACGGTGAATATTGGGGAATTCTCAATATACGCGAACGGGTGAGTAAAAATTATCTGCGCGAAAAAAATAATATTGATGAAAATTCTGTAGATATTCTTGAAGAAGATTCAACCATCATTGAAGGTTCTTTTGCTGAATTTACACCCGCATTTGAATTCATTACTCAAAACGATATGCAGAATGCAGCCTTGTACGACTCTGCTGCAGCCCTGATTGACATTTCTTCGTTATGTGACTATTTTATTGCTGAAACTTTCTTCTCCAACATCGACTGGCCATACAACAACATAAAATACTGGAAGCAGCACGGACCGGGACATCAATGGCGGTATTTTCTGATTGACCTGGACATATCACTTGGTAACAACGGATGGGCGCCTGATTCAATGGATATACTGAAACGTATCCTGGGCCCTTATGGTGCCCACAACAAGCATGTTCAGATTTTTAAAAGCCTGCTGCAAAACAATTCTTTCAGAAATTATTTTATCAACCGTTATGCTGATTTAATAAACACATTGTTTACTGCAGACCGGCTTCATCAGCATATTTCAGAAACAGCCGCTTACATTGAAGATGAAATTTCTGCGCAGTTTATGCGCTGGAGCACTGATCCCAACACCTGGTACAATGAAATAAACAATGTGATTTATCCTTACACCGATGCAAGGCCGCAATATGCACTCAATCATATTCAGGAAAATTTTGGACTCATCGCACAGATTCCCGTTCATCTCGATGTATGGCCTCCTGCGGGTGGTTCTGTTCAGATGAATACCATTCAACCGGATTTCTTTCCCTGGGAAGGAATTTATTTTGAAGGAGTTCCTGTTACTGTAAAAGCTATTGCCAACAGTGGTTATGTTTTTTCGGGATGGACCCTCGCCACAGCAGGAAACGCGCAGATTGAAACCAATATTCTGACATTTGATCCGGGAACAGAAAACGCTGTAACTGCAAATTTTCTTCCGGCAGAAAATTCTTCTTCGCTGCTCGTTTTTCCAAATCCGGCCGATGATATTCTTCATTTCGGTTGCTCTGTTCAAATATCCGGAACCGGGTTGGTAGAAATATCCAATACAGAAGGGAAAATTCTCCTGTCCCAGCCTGTTTTGCTGACCACCGGAACGAATCATTTCGACTTATCTGTATCCGGCTTCAGCAATGGGTTGTACACACTAATACTTCACACGCCGGACGGACTTTTGTTTACAAAAATTATAATTTCGCACCAACAATGAAACACGTATCTTTTTTAATAATTGCAACAGCCTTTTTCACTTCTGTTGTGAATGCACAAATAGCCGAGCCAACGGTTTTGTGTCCTTTGCCGACAGTCTTACACGAATCGTCCGGTATTGAAATACAGCATGCAAACAGCATCTGGACACATAACGACAGTGGAGATTCTGCCCGGATTTTCAACATTGACACACTTGGAAATATTCTGCGCAGTGTATATTTTAATGTTGACACGGCTGTCGATTGCGAGGAGTCGACCCGCGATGCAGCCGGCAATTATTATCTCGGCGATTTTGGCAATAATCTGAACAACAGAACCAATCTGCGTATTTATAAAATTCCGGACCCCGATACCACAACGGCCGACACAGTTGTACCGCAACTCATCACATTCCGGTATCCTGATCAGACGGCGTTTCCACCCGATTCTACCCTGTTGAATTTTGACTGCGAAGCCATGTTTCATTTTCATGATTCATTGTACTTGTTTTCGAAAAACCGCGGCACATCTACGTTCTGCAGAATGTATCGCTTGCCGGATCAACCGGGCGATTATGTAGCAGAACTCGTCGACAGCTTCAACACCGGATCCTGGGTCACTTCGGCCGATATCAGTCCGTCCGGACAAAATATGGTATTGCTTTCCGAATCGCGCCTGTGGCTGTTTACCGACATAACCGGAAGTGATTTTTTCGGCGGTAATCTGCACAGTATTTCCATGTATACCACGCAAAAAGAAGCCGTCGTTTTTGTCAACGATTCGCTGATTTATATGACCGATGAGTACTTTCTGGGATATGGCGGAAAATTATACAAACTCGATCTGCGCTCGTGGTACAATGGGTTGTCTGAATACTCTGAATCGGAAACGTTGAACATTTTTCCGAATCCTGCAAACGATTTTGTACATATCAATTTTCCGCAATCAGACTGTGACTTTATAATTACGGTATTAAACATTGAAGGACGAAAAATGCTGGAAGAAAAAAACAATACAAATATTGATATTTCAGCTTTGAATTCCGGATTATATTTTATTCAGTTGTCGGCCGAAAACCGCATTTATTCTGGTGTTTTGGAGAAAGAATGATGAATATTGAACCCTGAATCCGCCGCTGCGGACGAACACCGAATCCGCCGCTGCTAACTCATAACTCATAACTTATAACTCATAACTCATAACTTATAACTTGCCATTAACCGTTAACCATTAACCCTTTCGAACCTGTCTGCCGGTTTAACTGCAACAGGCAGTCCAGGCAGGCAAGGAATCCGC
>CAYSCE010000018.1:0-19725 GCA_964429475.1 uncultured Bacteroidaceae bacterium
CTTCGGTTCACGGATTACACAGACCCGCCTGCAAGTTTAACTGCAACAGGCAGTCGGGCAGGTTAAAATACCCTCGGCAGGACATTGGATTTTGAATGGATGCATTGTGCCCCCCATCTGCGATGGAGCACAATGCCACGGACGTGCTTAGTTAAGACCGTCGATGATAATTGCGTAGTAATTATCATCGACGTCCGTGAAATCAAATAGGTGCGGCAGAGCAAACAGATTTCAATTACAGAAAGTACCATTATGTATACTATTTAGGGGCAAAGAATTCGAATTTTGTTCACGAGAAAAATTCAATATCCGTGTAATCTGTGAAATCAGTGGACCAGAAAAGTTGCGCACCTGAAGCAAAAATATTTATCTTTGAAAAAATTTGCCTATGAAAACCGGAATGTTAGCCATTGTATTTTCTGTATTATCTTTTTCATTGATTGCACAGACAACAAAAACCATTCAGGTGGGCGGCGTATCGCGCTCATATAAAGAATATGTGGCAGGCTCGTATACCGGTACCAATGCGGTTCCGCTTGTAATCTGCCTGCATGGTCTTGGAGATAATATGACCAACTTCAGCAACATCGGGATGCATCTTTTGTCGGACTCAGCACAATTTATTACGTTGTATCCGCAGGCTATGAGCAGCCCCTACGGCACAGCATGGAACAGCGGCGCCAGCTACATGGGCATGACACTCAACCCGACAGTTGATGATATTGGCTTTATAAGCGCATTGATTGATTCAACAGCCGCCTTGTATAACATTGATGAATCGCGTGTTTATGTCACCGGTTTTTCGATGGGCGGATTTATGGCAAACCGCCTGGCATGCCAGCTTGGAACACGTGTCTGCGCCATCGCATCGGTGGCCGGAACCATCGGTACTTCCTGTGTGTGTAATCCTTTCAGACCCATACCTGTTGCGCATTTTCATGGCACAGCCGACGCTACCGTGGCCTATACCGGAAACGCCTATGGCAATGACGCTGAAGAACTGGTGAATTACTGGGTTGACTTTAACAACTGCGATACACCGGCCGTACACACAGCACTTCCCGACATTGAAGCCGACAGTATGACCATCGATCTGTACCAGTATTTCAATGGCGATCAGGGCTCCGAAACTTGGTTCTACAAAGTCAATAATGCCGATCACACCTGGCTTGTACCGGGCGCCAACGATATTTCGTACACCATCGAAATCTGGAATTTCTTCAAACGTTTTCAGCATCTGACACTCGATATAGAAAACACAACTGCTCCGAGAATGAGTGTTTATCCCAATCCTGCAACAGATGTGGTGCAGATAAACGGATTCAACGGCGCTGATCGCGGTATGTTGACATTAATGGATCTTTCCGGCAGAACCCTGATGCAGACTTGCTTTGAAAATGGTTTTGCCACCATTAATGTGTCGCAGCTGCCGTCAGGCATTTATATGCTGCAGCTCAATGGCGACAATGTGTTCGAAACGGTGCGGTTTATAAAATAGTCATCAGCTCCGACAACTCCGCAATGCGGTAGGTGGCTGGTTTTCCGCCATCGGCGGGATTGGTATGCGGATTGAAAAACACCTGATCCATGCCGGCATCGGCAGCACCTTCGATATCGACTTCGTAATCATCGCCGACAAACAATACTTCAGTTGGGCTGGCATTCATTTTTTTCAGCGCAAATTCAAAAATCCGGCGGTCGGGTTTATTATATCCGATTTCCTCCGAAATGAAAATATATTCGAAATAGGGGCCCAGTCCGCTGCGTGCGATTTTGGGATATTGCACTTCCTTGAATCCGTTGGTCATGACCGAAAGCACGTAGTTTTTTTCTTTGAGATAGGCGAGTAATTCCATGGTTCCTGGGAAAAGGTACGCGTGTTCCGTGGTGCGCTTTACATATTCATCGGCCATCTGATTGGCAATCCATGGGCGGTCGAGGCCAAGTTCTTCGAGCGAAAGCGTGAAGCGTTTGACTCGCAGCAAATCTTTTTTTATTTCATTGCGGCGATACAAATCCCATAATCCGGAATTGATCACTTTGTATTTTTCATGAAAATATTCAAACGAAAAAGTCGTCAAAGGCTGCACCAGTTCGTTGTAAATTTCGCTCAGCACTTCGTGCGAGACACGATCAAAATCCCACAGGGTGCGGTCGAGATCAAAAATAATGTGCGTGTATTTTTTCATTGGCGGCTGGCAAAGATAATAATAAGTGGCCAGTAGTGAGTCGTCAGTAGCCAGTAATTTTGAGGTCAGGATAGAGGTCAAGATCAAGGTTGATCACCTTCAGTAATCAGTGAGCGGCGATCAGAGACCGGTGAGCCTGGCAGATTATGTTGCGGAGCGATTTGCACAATTCTGAGTTCACTCTGCCCTTCAGAAATCGATACTTCATCTTTCAAATCCCAAATCAAACATCTCAAATCATTTATCGTAAATCATTACCTTTGCCCCCATGCGATTGGTCAGAATTTTAAACATTTCGGTGGTGGTGTTGTTTCTGGCACTTTGGGTGATTCTGATTGTCAAACGCGAATCATATCAAGGTGACGGATTGCTGCATCCCTCTGCTGTGCGGAGCGATTCAACACACTTTTCGCACGAACAACCCTATGGTATTTTGTACGATGGCAGCATCATGGGCTTTACTTCGTCGGCCGGCAGCAATGGACGCGTGTATGCAAGCGGCCTGTGGCAAACCGATACGCGTGGTCAGAAGGTTGCCTATTTCCCATTTCCTGCTTCACATCGTTTCGATTCTTTGATTACCGTACAGGCTACACCTGATTCCACCTTATTTATTGTTGGCTTGTCGCGCGATTCGATTGTCAAGCTGATTTATTTTGATTCAATTGTGAAGCCCGGAATGACTTTCCGTGCGCCGTCCGATATCAAAGCGGTGCATTTTATGAAAGACAAACCGGAAATTGTTTTCGGCCGTCAGAAAAAACTTGTTGGCTCTATTGCCGCCGTGGGAGACACTTCGGTGACGTTCAGAAAATACGAACTGCCAGGATTTTTCGATCGCATCTGCGAAATTGTTACGGCTTATCCGCAAAAAAACAAATGGCGATTTCTGCTCATGACCAGCTTTCATCGCAAAAATGAAAAATGGATTGAACTTGAAACAAAGAATAAAACAAACTTTCTTGTCTTTGACGAACGCGCAGTTTATCCCGATTATCCGGGTATGCTGAACATAACCAAAAAGCGCACGCTGCGCCTGATTGACAAATCCATGTCGGGCCTGATTCCTGATATTCACGAAGATTCTGTACTCTTATTCAATAAGGATAAATTCACTCAGAAAGCTGTGTCAGCGACCAAAAACAATTTTACCATCTGGTTTAATCTGATAGGCGACAGCGTGAGCACTCAGATTTCGGACTGGGACAATTTGTCATCGGATGGCGGTAAACTCTCGCACAGCGCTTATCTGCAACAGGACGGTATTTCGCTTCCTTTCGTTGAAGAGGCGGGTCGTTTTATTTTTGTGATGCCTGAAAAAGAAAGCCGTCAGCAAATTTTTCTGACAGAAAAAGAAATGCCTGTCGGATTATTACAACTCAGAAAAGATTCGGTGCTGTTTATTTCCAACCGTCTGAATGTCGCATTCCTGAACGACGACGGACGATTGCTCGATCGCAAAAATATTTTTGCACTCGTAAACAATACGGTGCTGCGTCTGCAACCCGGAACGGTGCATGTACTCGATACCGACTTTCCAACCTTTCGCGCCGTTTTATGGTTTATTGTTTTGTATGGCCTTATCCTGCTCTGGTTGCTGAGTTTGGTGGTGATTTGGCTGATTGAAGCCATTCGTCCAAGACCGAAATTTGCCGTGCGCGATCGTAAGTGGCCTTTCCTGCTGCGCCTGATGCCGGGTTCAGCACTTTATTTATTGCTGTATCTGATCAATATTTATTCTTTCCTGCAGGCGTTTTCCATTCACTTTTTCTGAGATTATACCAATTTGAAATATATGATGGTCCGAAGGAATATCAATATATTTCATAAATTGGTAAATGCTGACAGAATTATTAGGACTACAATATAGTTCTCGTAAGTATCAGCGCATATTCCACTCGTCCGGAAGCAGATTGAAAAAGATGCCGGTGTACAAATATTTTTCGGATGTGTTACCGGATGTGGCTTTATCAGCGCGATAGAGGACCCCAACGCGCCAGGTTATAGCGCGATTTTTACATGAGAATTCTTTACGAAACTCCGCATTGATTTGCATGATGTTGTGGCGAATGCCTTGTCCGACAACGTTTCCGTAATACTGCACCGGAATATTTCCGTTGCCCAAAGGTGAATCAAAAGTTGATTGCAGCAGATTCTGCCCGTAGTGTGTGCCTGTGGAATCAAGTCCGGTCACATAATACATCATGTTCAGATGCGCCGACCAGGTTGATTTTTTGTATTCGGACCGAAAAACAAATTCGTAAAAATTCGCACCGAAAGGATGCGCCACTGGCTGATTCATGTGTGTATTACTCAGCATCGGATCGCGGTGACTGCCAATGTATGGTCGCGCATAATTAAATTCTGTAAGAAAATTCAACCCTTTTTTCCTAAAAACATCCATCGATTTTACACCAATCTGAAATGCCTGTTTGTTCACCCACGCTCCATACTGAATCGTCGGATCATCTGGTTTCATCAGGTGTTTAAGCCAGTTCTTGATTTCGGAAATAAAGAATTCATCGAGTACAAACTGTCCGTATATTTTTGTTTTCGGTAAAAAATTCCACGAAATATTTCCACCAAGCAGATTGTTGTCGGGCGATCCCAATGCAAATTCGGCAGGACGAAAAAACATGACAGGATTCAGATACAGCCATTCGAAACCCCGCTGCCTGACGCTGTCTTCAGACTTCCATATGATTGATTCGAACACGGAAAAATTCAGTTTTTTTGTAATCATCCAGCTCAGATAATGCGTGGCTGCAAATTTTGTTTCATCATGACCATCTCTGCTTTGCTGCCTCCAGCGCGCTATCTGGTGTATGTATCTGATTTGTTTCAAATCCGCAGCAATGCGTACAAACGGATAATCGGCACTTTGATCCGACAGCATCATCGATCGGTAACCATCGCCCAGAAACGTTTTTCCGTTGCCGCCTTCGAGTGAAAAAACAGAACTGAGTTTGTATTTTAAATATACAGGAACCGATAAAGCACCATAAGCATTGCCTGATGAAAACAATGTTTTTCCCTGATAAGGAAACACATTCATGCTGTCAAATTTCTCGCCGACAAAGCCCGGATAATCTGCAAACACAAACTGCGGACATATAACAGTAGAAAATCTGTTTTTTACAAAACCAATTTTAAATCCAGCTCCGGACTTGTGTGAAAGGTCGCTTCCAGCCATAATTTCTGTAGAAGCTTGTGGCAGGATGAATAATATTTTTTTTGTGTCGGAAAGATGATAGTTGCCCGGTTGGAAATTATTCAGTGATGAGTGTACTTTTCCGATGCTTTCGTTAAATGGTTGATGAGCAGAGCTAATATTTGTTGTGAGCGAAACAACCTCAGGCGGGTAGGAAACCTGCGCCGGCAGCTGCAATACAATCAGAGTCAATATGAATAAACAGACACTTTTCATTTAGAAAAAATCATAATATTGTTTGCGGATCATATGCCGTATTCCGATTTCGTAGGTGAGCGAATTTTCGGGCGTTACAGAAAGTGTGCTGTGAAAATTGCGATAGTGTAAGCCTGTAAATATAGCAAAATTGGTTACACGATTAATATAATACGCTACCGTACAACCCAGGTGCATCACGCGGTCGGGACGATTGATGGGTTCGTAAAATCCGGTGAGTAAAACATCGGTGTAGTTGTCGGCGCGCATGTAATTATCGGTTACAGGCAACGCGCCAGCCCAGATATTATTGAAACTGATATCAACCAAGAACGGATCTTCACGCCAATGAAAACCGCAAATGAATTCTTTGAACTGCTGTCCCGTCGGATGCGCGAGTGGCTGATCATTGCTTGTGTACGACGTCCATTCATGCGACGAGGTGTATGCATTGTTGGTTGCCAGGTTGAATTCGCTGAAAACATATCCTCCTTCTGGCACATTCAATCTTACGCCTAATTGCAAAGCGCCTTGTATGCCTTGCTGATATTTCAGTTTAGAAAAATCAATTTTGTCAGCAACGAGCTGCGTGTAAAATGAAAAATGCTTTTTAAATGTAGCGTCGGCGAGCAGACCAACCATGGCGTGATGCAGCCCTTTGGATTCAACAGCTATGGTGCGCACCAGCGGCAATGGTAACATCGACATGGGATAGAAAGAAATGCCGGTTGAATCGGCAGGCATAAAAATAATCGACTCGAACAAACCCAGATTCAGCCAGCTTTTCGGACTATATGTCAGATACGTAAATGAAAACCATTTCTGCTGATACACGCCGCTTTCGGATAAGGGAATGTTGATTCTGTTGTTGAAATCGGGATTGTGCAGCGATGCAATATTGTGGCTCATGCTCCATTTACCATGGGTAAAAGTATTCATCAGAAACGGGTATGCCTGCGATGCATCGGACAGAATCATGCTGCGATAACCTTTGCCGATGTGGAAACGATCGTAGCCCAGGCGCATTCCATAATTTTTAACGGGTTGCCACATAATCTGACTGAACGCAACACCATAGTCGAAACCGTTGGTGCCAAAGGGCTTCATGCGTATCATACCCGGAATGAATTTCATTGTATCGACCCATGCAGCGGCGTATTCGGGCAGTGTTGTCTGTGTTTCGTAAAACTCGGAACGTACAAAAAGATTTTTCCCGATCTGACCATTTAAAATGTAACCTCGTGTATTTTTGTATAACGTATTTCCATCTTCTTTCCCAATTCTAAGGTCTAAAACCGGATCAATAAGGATGGCATATTTCTGTTTGTCACTGATTCCTGCAAAATGCTCCCTGAAAATCTTTTTTCTTATCCAACTTACCTGGCTGAAATAGTCCTCTTTTGCATTATCATACGTAACACGAGGATACATCATCGGGACATTAACAGAGCGAATTGTTGAATCATATAATTCAAGCTGCTCATTGAAGTCTTTGTCCTCCTCTGTTGTTATAAACTGAGCATACGCGCTGAAGCACAGCATCAACATCAATATCGGCAGCAGCAGTTTTTTCATATCGGATTAAAGTGCTAAGATAACAAACATTCTGAATTTGAATTCAGGTTGTTTTCAGTTGTCGTTTTTCTTCAAGCTTCTGTTGAATTTTCTGTCATATTCTATTGGTGGACCTCCATTGGTATCATATTCACTATATTTTTCAGAAATCAATGTCAGTGATTTGTCTTTATTTCTTTTGTAACAGATTATAATAGTGCCGGAGGTGCGGGTGTTGTTGCATGTTTCGAACCCTGAAACAAACAACGTTGTATTAATCATGTTGTTTTTACGGACTATTTCCATAACAATCAGATCCCGGCAAACCAGCATGCAATTCAGATCCGGTGGAATTTTCGAAACAATATAAGAACTGATTACAACGCTATCCTTATTTAAAAACATGGTGTAGCATTTACTCATCTTTTTTGTCAGGTCAATAATTCTGATATTGGTATTGATATTTGTGGCTGCAGAAGCACTGTCAAGCGATAACGATTTTATTACGCCCCGGTTATTAATGATGTTTTGAGAAAAAATCCGTGTGTTTTCTTCTGACATTTTAAGCAGTGAACATGAACTGAATAAAGCCGGAATCAGCACAAACAGCATGATTATTTTATGTCGCATGGCAACCTTTTATTGCAAATATACTTAATTTAAGAAGTGAAAATCAAGTGCATACATTTTCAAGATAAAAGCTCCGCACTGAGCTTGCCGAAGTGTAAAAAGACAAAAGTAAGTGTAAAAAGAAATTTTCAAATGACACATCGGAACATTTTCAAATCAGCAAATTTTCAAATTTTCAAATTATCACATTATCCAATCTTTCTCGCTCCCTCATCAATCGCCACTTCATAGTAAAATGGTTTTTTCCCGAATTGTTTTTCAAACGCTTCAGTAGCGGCAATCATAAAAGCCTGATATTCCTTCGCTGCTATTAAATTGATGGTGCAACCACCAAAGCCGCCGCCCATCATGCGTGCGCCAGCAACACCCGGATAATTGCGTGCGAATTCCACCAGAAAATCCAGACGGTCGCAGCTTACTTCGTACTGTTTGCTTAATCCTTCGTGCGAGCCAAACATTTCTTTTCCGAAAGACAGAAAATCGTCTTGTTTCAGTGCGTCGCAGGCCCGCATCAGACGAGCGTTTTCCTGAATCACATATAAGCAGCGCTGATATACAAAAGGCGATAAAATTTCTTTTGATTTTTGCAGCATGTCTTCTGTAACATCGCGCAGGCTCTCAACTTCAGGATTGTTTTTTTGTATGATATGTACACCTTCTTCGCACTGACTGCGGCGAACATTGTATTCGGAATTGGCCAGCGCATGTTTTACACGCGTGTCAATCAGCAATAATTTGTAACCCGCCGGACGAAATGGAATCAGCTCGTACCCGAGCGATCGGCAATCGAGTCGGATAAGTTTTTCTTTTTCGCCGTGCAGCGAAGCAAACTGATCCATGATGCCGCAGCGAACACCGGCATAGTTGTGTTCGGCCATCTGTCCTATTTTCGCCATCTCCGCTTTTGAGATATTGAAATGATTCATGTCGTTGATAGCAAAAGCAAAAGCCGATTCCAGTGCCGCCGACGAAGACATGCCGCCGCCCCGCGGAATATTGCCGCCAAAGACACAATTAAAGCCCGGAACGGTATATCCGCGTTTTGTTATTTCCATAACAACACCGATGATGTAGTTGGCCCAGGAATTTTCCGATTTCTGATCGTTGGCTTCAAACGTAATTTCCTGCTGCAGATCTGCAGAAACAATGTTGAAATGATCATTGTAATTCGGCGCAATTTCAAGCGTTATTGTTTTGTTGATAGCGCCCGGCAATACAAAACCATTGTTGTAATCGGTGTGCTCGCCTATCAGATTTACGCGTCCGGGAGCGGCATACACGATTCCTTTTGTGCTGAATTTTTCGTAAAAAAGACTTCTGATTACTTCGGTCATAATGCAGGAATTACCACCACATGGTGTATATCACGGAAAGAATGATAATGATGATTAAGGAAGCAATTTTAAATCCTGTGCTGGTATTGAATTGTGCTTTTTCAATAACAATGGATTTTTCGCTGACGGCTTTGCGTTCAATCAAGGCAGTAATCACCATGACCAGCACGCAAAGGATAAATACAATTCCCATGCGGTCCATAAATGGAAGATCCGGCATGAAATATCGAAGGGCAGCAGAAAAGATAAAAGTTCCGAGAGCCGCCAGCAGAGCGCCGTTCGACGTGGCACGCTTCCAGAAAAATCCCAGCAGGAAAATGGCCAGTGCTCCCGGACTTACAAAGCCGGTGAACTCCTGAATGAACTGGAAAGCCTGATCGAGATTCTGCAACATGATGGCGGTTGGAATAGCAATGAGCAGTGCGACGGCAGCCGTGATTTTACCGACATTCACCAATCGCGTTTGTGAAGCGTCTTTGCGAATATAGCCATGATAAATATCCATGGTGAAAATGGTGGAAATGCTGTTCATCATCGAAGCGAGTGAGCTCACGATAGCGGCTACGAGAGCAGCAAAGGCGAGGCCTTTCAATCCGTTGGGAACAAAATTGTGCAACAACCATGGATACGCGGCATCGGGTTTTGAAATTTCATTGAAATGTGCGCTGGACGGATCGCTGGTAATGACAAATGCAACAATTCCGGGTATTACAACAATGAGTGGAAGCAATAATTTTAAAACACCTGCAAAGGCAAGACCGCTTTGTGCCTGTTTCAGACTTTTGGCTGCCAGCGCGCGTTGTATGATATACTGATTGCAACCGAAGTAATACAGATTGGCAATCCACATTCCACCGATCAGCACGCTGATCCCTGGTAGATTGATGTATTCCGGATTGTCTTTCGACAGGATCATATCAAATTTCTCCGGCGCATGTTCGGTGAGTTTGATAAATCCATCCATTACACTACCATTGTCGCCCAGATACTGCAGCGCAATATAGGTGGTGACCAGACCTCCGCCAATCAGAAACACCACCTGCACAACATCTGTGATGGCAACCGACATCAATCCGCCAGAAACCGAATAGGCTGCAGCAAAAACGCCCAGCACTACAATACCGATCCAGAGCGGGTCTACGACATTGCCCATGATCAGCAGATCTTGTCCTTCGAACATCACGTTTTTAATCGTCAGTGCTCCAAGATACAGAATGGAAGCCAGGTTCACAAAAATAAAAACGGCCAGCCAGAAAATAGCCATGGTCGTTTTTACACGTTTATCGTAGCGCTTTTCCAGAAATTCAGGCATGGTGAAAATGCCCATTTTTAAAAATATCGGCATGAAGAAAACAGCAACAACAATCAATGTAATCGCGCCCATAAATTCATACGATGCAATGCCCATCCCAATGGCAAAGCCTGATCCGGACATGCCGATAAATTGTTCAGCCGAAATGTTCGATGCGATAACCGATGCTCCGATAATCCACCAGGGCAATCCTTTGCCTGCCAGAAAATAATCGGATGCGTCTTTTTTGTGACCTTTTTTTGAACGCGATACATATAATCCGATGCTCAGAATGAGCAGCAGATAGGCGAACAGAATTCCGTAATCAAGTGCATTGAATGTCATCGGGGGGAGTTTTTATTGAACTGATACTGGATAATCCCGTGATATTTTTCTTCGGGTCTCAGCAGGGTGGAAGGAAATGATGCTATGTTTGGCGCATTCGGAAATTGTTGCGGTTCCAGGCACAGCGCGCTGCGCATGGGATATTTTTTTCCCGATTTTCCTGCAATATGTCCGTTGTCATGATTGTCGGTGTAAAACTGCAATCCCGGCAAAGTACTGTAAACATCCATGCTGCAGCCACTTTCCGATGCAAGCACACGTGCGCAATGTGCCAGTTCTTTTGCTTTTTTATCAATGACAAAACACTGATCAAAGCCCGATGTTTTCTGAAGAATTTCGTAGTCAGCAAATATGCGGTCGGCAATTTTCTGCTCTGTACGCAGATCCAACGGCGTTCCTTCTACAGAAATAAATTTTCCTGTTGGTATGGAATAGTCATCCACTTCGAGTACATGAGATGCATGAATACAAATGCGGTGATCACGGATGCTCTGACTTTTTTCTCCATCCAGATTGAAATAGGAATGATGCGTCAGATTCAGATGAGTGGCTTTATCGGTGGTTGCTTCGTATTCGATGGTGAGTAAAAAACCGGCGCTCCACCTGTATGTAATGGAAATGGTTTTATTTCCGGGGAATCCGAATTCCGCATCAGGACTGTTGTATACAAATTTTACAAAATCATCTCCGACTTCATAATCCCATACAACCGCTTCCAGTGCGCTTTCACCGCTATGCAGCAAATGAGCTCCCACATTGGGCTGGAATCTGTATTCGGTTCCGTCGATACTGAAACGCGCATTACCAATGCGATTGGCAAATGGTCCGGGATTGGAGCCAAAAAAGCGATTACCGTTGAGGTAGTCTGCAAGCGTGTTGTAGCCCAGTACCACATCGATGGGATTGCCGTTTTTATCAGGGATGACTAGTGACACCAGTTTGGCTCCATAGTTTGTAACCTTGATTCCATCAGTGTTTCCATGCGACATATGAATTATGTCGATTTCTTTGCCCGACGGCATTGTTCCAAATTTTTCAATTAGGATATTTATACAGCCCATAAATTTTCGGGATACTCACCTTGACAAACTTTCAACTTTATACTTTCTACTACCACTGCCCGGTCTTCGGGCCAGGTGACACCAAACCAGCGTGACGGAGTTTCTTTCACATGAACTTTAATCCTGTTATTCTCTATCAGGGAGCCAATCACAAAGGGTATGTGAAATTCTGTTTTCAGATCCATGTTGTATTTCAGTAAAAAATCGTGTAAAAGCTTTTCAGAATGTCTCATGTATCCGGGCGTGAATCCCCACAGATTCATTGATACAATGGCCTGTTCATCAATGATGACTTTATTACCGCTTTCGTCAGATCCAACTATTTCATGTTTGTCTCTGATGATCTGATGGCATTCAAAAATCGAAATCAATTCATGATCATCGTTCATGCTGCAAACGGCACGGGAAACCCCGCCCAGTTCTGAGAGTGTGTTTCCGATCCGGAATCCTGCCATACAGTAATCGTCAGCTTCAGGGTCACAATTGGATAAATAGTCAGATATGAGCTGAAAGGACTCCAGACCGTAGTAATCATCGGAATTGATGACTGCAAATGGTTCATGAATTAATCCGTCAGCCATCATCAAGGCATGACCTGAGCCCCATGGTTTTATCCGGTCCGGATTGTAGACAATGCCCTCCGGAATTTTGTCAATAGCCTGATTGGTATATTCAACTTGAATGGCGTTGTTATAACGTTTGTTATTGAATATGGCCTTGAAATCCTGTTCAAAGTCCTGCCGGATAATAAAGATTACTTTTCCAAAACCTGACCGGATGGCGTCGTAAATGGAATAATCCATCAGGGTCTCACCCGACGGGCCCATGTGTTCAATCTGCTTCAGACCACCATAGCGACTTCCCATGCCTGCGGCCAGTATCAATAGCGTTGGTTTCATGCGATGCTTTTTCTGTTGTGCGTTTTGTCATGAAATGATACGGCCCCCACCAATTCAGGTACAAAGTAAAGAATTTTTAAATAAACGGACGTTTTCTTTTGTGAACTGCAGAAATCAATGTAAGGTTACCGTGATTCGTGAAGAATATTTTACAATAAGAACACGGATTTGCACTGATTTAACGGATATTCACGGACCCGCCCTGTCTGCAACAGGCAGGCTGCAGCGGGCAGGTAAAACAGTTTTCGTTGTAGCAACGTAAGGCAAAAGCCGCAAATCGTTACAGCAGTATGAATTTAGCAAGCTCGCTTGAAAATTCATACTGCTGTAACGTAACAACACAACGGAGTTGCGTTGCCGACAGCGGCTTTTGCTATCACTGCCCGAAAATCTGTGTTCATCCGTTCAACCCGTGTTTATCCGTGTTCAAAAATGTAGTAGCACCTCAAAAATTGATTTAGTCAATAAACACTATATTTGTGTTGATAAAAACCGGCATATGAACATCACAGGACAAATCATTGATATTTCGGGTCGTCGCATTTTTGCAGGCGAAGTTGTTGTTGAACAGGGGAAAATTGTGGCTGTAAACGAGTTGGATTCAGCTCCTGAACAGTTCATTCTGCCTGGTTTTATCGATGCGCATGTTCATATCGAAAGCTCCATGCTGGCGCCGTCGCGTTTTGCAGAACTGGCGGTGCGTCAAGGGACAGTTGCTACTGTTTCCGATCCGCACGAAATTGCCAATGTGCTTGGGGTTGAAGGTGTGAAGTTCATGATTGCAAACGGAAAGACGGTGCCGTTTCATTTCTTTTTCGGTGCGCCTTCCTGTGTGCCGGCAACACCGTTTGAAACCGCTGGCTTTTCCATCAACTCAGCTGAAACCGCTGAATTAATGAGCGATCCGGACATCTGGTATCTGGGCGAAATGATGAATTTTCCAGGCGTTGTGTTCGATGATCCGGAAGTCCATGCCAAGATCAAAGCCGCTCTGGATGCCGGTAAGCCGGTTGACGGACATGCCCCGCTGCTGTCGGGCGATCAGTTGACAAAATACGCGAAAGCCGGAATCAGCACCGATCATGAGTGCACCAACATAGAAGAAGCGGAAGAAAAAATTAAACTCGGCATGAAGATTCTCATCCGCGAAGGCAGTGCTGCCCGCGATTTCGACATGCTGTATCCGCTGATAGATTCTCATCCGAATGACGTGATGCTGTGTACCGATGATTGTCATCCCGACGAATTGCTGCGTGGTCACATCAATGTAAAAGTGAAGAAGGCTATTGAGCGCGGAATGGATTTGTTTAATGTGCTGCAGGCCGCTTGTATCAATCCTGTACAGCATTATCATCTGCCGGTTGGCACTTTACATGCAGGCGACAGCGCCGATTTTATTGTGGTCGGCAACTGGCGCGAAATGGACATTCAGCAGGTATTTATCGGTGGTGAAAAAGTGGTTGATGATGGAAATGTTTTAATAGAATCAAAGCCGTTTACGCCGATTAATAATTTTGCCCGCACGGCCGTGACACCAAATGATTTTATTGTCGCTGCACAGGGTGAAAAAATAAAAGTTATTGTTGCACGCGATGGCGAGCTGCTTACAGAGAGTGAAGTACATGATGCGAAAATTGAAAACGGACTTTTGGTTTCGGATGTTGAAAACGATATTTTGAAAATCACTGTTGTAAACCGATATAATAATAGCAAGCCTGCAGTTGCCTTTATAAAAGGGATTGGTATCAAACATGGTGCACTGGCCTGCTCGGTGGCGCACGACAGTCACAATCTGATTGCTGTTGGCACCGATGACAATATGCTGGCTGCTGCGCTTAATACAATTATTGAAAGCAAAGGCGGACTGGCTGCGGTGGATGGAGTATCAGTAGAGCATCTGGCTTTGCCGCTGGCCGGATTGATGTCGGATCGTAAAGGCGATGAGGTTGCAGCGTTATATCATGCGCTGAATCAGAAAGCCGCCGAAATGGGTTCGCCGCTGCGCGCCCCATTCATGACACTGGCATTTATGGCGCTGCTCGTCATCCCCAAGCTGAAACTCAGCGACAAAGGTTTGTTCGACGGGACTACTTTTTCCTTCACTTCGCTTTTCGCTTAAAACGTATATCACCCCTCGAAGAGTTTCGAACTTTTCGAGGGGTGTTTACCGTTTTGTGGAAATTTAATTCCACCGCATCCTATTGCCCATTAAAATCCGGAACACTATGAAAACTCTACTCATTCTATTGACATTTTTTCTCCTGGCAGGAAGTGCAATGTCGCAGGTAACCATGCTTAAAGGCAAAGTGGTTGATAAAGACACCAAAGAACCGGTTCCGTTTGCAAATGTGACCTGGTGCGATGGTAAAGCAAGTGCAGTCACCGATATAGATGGTAAATTTGTCATTAACGACGCCCGCACATGCGATACATTAATTGTATCTTATATCGGATATAAATCCATTCAACAGTTTGTTGAAAAGGGTTTTGCCGAAGTCACCATTGAAATGGAAGCTTCTACGGTGTCACTCTCAACATTCGAAGTTCTGGATTACAAAGTGGATGCAGATGCGAGTGTCGGATTAACCGAATATTCTCCGGCAACAACGACCAGCGGCGTGTTTTCGTTTGATGGGGAAGTTGGCACTGTGCGAGGTTCAAGAGATGATGGTGATTACAGTGAACGCTCTGTAAAAAAAGCTTCAGCAAAAAGTGAATCTTATGAGTGGGCAGCGCCAACCTCGGGCGATGTACCTGCTGCAGCCGAGCAACGTGCCGGACAGCTTACCGCCGGCGAAGTCAATGACTTTACAAAATGGAAACTGTGGGAAGACATTCAGTCGACCGATCTGGCATCATATAATAAAAGATGGCGCTTGTATCCCGAAAACCGTTTTGTGGTTCAGGTAACAAATGCGAAAAAACTTCCGGTGCATAATGCTACAGCTGTACTGATGGATGAAACCGGAAACATTGTATGGACAGCACGCACCGACAACACTGGTAAAGCCGAATTGTGGGCGGGCATGTTCGACAATAAAAGTGAGAAAAAATACTCCATCAATGTGGTGTACGATAATAAGTCGTATCAGGTAAAAAAAGCCGAAGCCTTTCAGAACGGGATTAATTTTGTTGAAATTCCGACAGAATGCAGCAAAGAAAATATTGTTGATGTTGCGTTTATGATTGATGCTACCGGATCGATGGGCGATGAAATTGCTTATCTGCAGGCCGAAGTGAGTGATGTGATGGCGCGTGTAAAAGATTCGCTTCGTGGAAATATAATTCGTCTCGCCATTGTGTTTTACCGCGATATGGGCGATTCATATGTAGTCATTCATAAAGATTTCACCAACGATATTTCAGAATCGGTGAAGTATCTGAAATCAAACGGAGCCGGCGGTGGCGGCGATTATCCCGAAGCGGTCGACTCGGCATTGAGTGTTTGTGTCAATCAACTTTCGTGGAGCGAACATGCTGTAGCCCGCATTCTGTTCCCGATTATGGATGCACCACCCCATGAAACCGAGGCCAATATCAACAGCATTCATCGTTCGCTGCCCATTGCTGCATCGAAGGGTATCCGCATTACTCCACTGGCATGTAGCGGCGTTGACAAGAGTACAGAATATTTGCTGCGTTCAATTGCACTGGCTACCAACGGTACTTATGTTTTCCTGACAGATCACAGTGGCATCGGAAACCCGCATATAGCGCCAACCACCGATGAATATAAAGTAGAAAAACTCAACGATGCGCTGGTACGTATTGTTGTCGGATTCAGCACTTCGCCCGATTGTGAAAAGCCGTTGGCCGATATTGTGCAGACTCCTGACACCGCTGTTATGAATTTACCGCCGGTGAAAGATACTGTTCCGCCTGTTGCTGATTCACTGATTATAAATGATACGACCAGAATAGTGAACGATACAACGGCCATTGATACTACGGGTCCGGTGCTGCCTGAAATTTCGTGGCGCTATTTCCCGAATCCGACGGATGGTCCTGTGACGGTTGAAATCATCAATCTGCCCGAAGCCACCGAAGGATTTCTGTATCTGACCGATCTGAACGGCAAGCTGCTGGCTCGTTACGAAGTAAAGGAAAGCAATGTGATTCAGGTTGACATCAGTATGTATCCGACCGGTACATATTATCTGACCTTCTTCTACGGCAAGGAAAGCAAGCTGTGCGCGCCTGTGGTGCTGCTGCATTAGTATCGGTGAGGCTGTCTTAAAAGCTATTTGTTTCGACATTCCATCGTTCCGGCTTTCGCTATTGAAAATTAAGTCGGAACATGGAACCGTCGAAACAATCAGCAAAAACAACGGTTCCATGTCCTTTTACTCCTGCGTCGCAACGGACGATGGAATGTTGTTTTTGCACTGATGTTTGAATTTTAAGACAGCCTCATTTCATTCGCAGTTCACACAAATGTCTTTTCTTTTTCCCTGCAGATAGTCGCGTCGGAAGCGCATGAATGCTGCGTTTTTCCAGATATTGGCAGCGGGCGTTTCAAGCGCATTGCCCATGGTATAGGTTGAAAATTTATCGAAGCAACAAGCAACTACATCAGCATCGCTGTTTATGACAATGGTATTCCAGAGACGCTTGCAGAGTTTTTTATTTTTAGTTTTCAGCTGAATTTGTCCTGAAATATTTTTTTTATAACGTTGATATTTTTTTTCTGAAGGAATATATATTTCTGCATTTTCAGCATTGTAAAATTGCGGCGATTTAAAAACGACTTTGTCGGCGCCCAGACCCAGAGCCAGTTTTCGAAGCTGATGCTTTTGATGTTCGTTGTACGAAAACACCAGCATCTGCACTTCGATGACAGGAAAATATTTTTTATTACGGGCTTTGCGCAGAAATGCAATGGCATCGAGGACCTTCTGAAAGTCGCCACCGGAGCGGTATTTCAGATAGGTGGTCTCATCGGCGCCATCGAGTGACAGAATAATTTTTGAAGTTCCGGCAGCACAAAGTTCCTGCGCCATATTTTCATCCAGGGCCATGGCATTGGTGCTCAGCACAACACACATCCGACGTTTGCGAGCTTCCCGGATTTTATGGATAATATTTTTATCGAGCAGTGGTTCGCCCTGAAAATACAGATTGAGCCAGAATGTTTTTTTGCTGAGTCCGTGCAGGATTGTTGTAAAATGTTCATCAGAAAGCACATTGTTTTTTCGTGCAATTTCTTTCAAACCGACCGGACATTCGGGGCACGAAAGCTGGCATACAGCCGATGATTCGATGGTGGCCGCCCAGGGCTGATTCAACACAACCGGTTTCCGGAAAACAACACTGATCCACCTGGAGAGTGCATAGGCAGCGAGGTTCCAGATACGACACGGAGAAAGGCACGACCATATCAGCCGGATTTCACTCATCAATATCCGATTCGTTTTCTCTCGTTTTCTTTAATTCCTTGTTTAGATTTTGTGTCAGATTCTGAACAAAATCCCAGTGACTGAAAAACTCGATGGCGATGATTCGGAGCAGGGTATAGGTAGGGATTGCGAGCACCATACCGATGGGCCCGAACAAAGTGCCGGCCATGAGAATGATGATGAAGATTTCGATGGGATGGGCTTTTACGCTGCGTGAAAAAATGGTCGGTTGCAGGACAAATTCGTCAATCAGGTTGGTAGTGACAAATACAATCAACATCTGAAGAATGAGCATGCCCGACTGATCGGCGAAAACTTCGGGAGAGAGTGTTGTAAGTCCGATCATGCATCCGATAGCGCCACCGATCAAGGGTCCGATATAAGGAATGATATTGAAAATCCCTGCCAGAACGCCGATGAATAAAGCGTTTTCGAGTCCAATGATGTACATGCCGATTGATATGAGAGCGATAACACAGACCAATTCGGCGAAAAGACCCAGAAAATAGCGCGACAACATTTTTTTGCTGTAGAACAATATGCGGGCAATTTCGTCGTGCGAATCGCGTGGAGTAAAAGATTTCAATCCTTTATAAAGCAACTGATCGTCGCGCATGAAAAAATAGGAAAGGAAAATAACAGAGAAGAGGCCGACGCTGAGTTTTCCGGCCATACCGAGCAGGTCGCCGGCAAATGCTTTTATATTGACCGAATTGAGGAAAGAACCGATATAAGTAAACAGCATGTTTTCGACGGAGTCGGTTTCGGCAATAAGTCCGTATTTACGAAGCGACAGATCCAGACTGGCCATGGGCCCGCGCAGGCTGTCGAGAATTCCGTTGAGGTCGACTGTTGACAGATACTGGGCCTGATTAATAATGACCGGAACGATGAGAAGTACAAGGGTTAAAAGCACCGAAATCACCACAATCAAAGAAATGAGAGCACTCAGAAAATGAGGCATTTTCAGTTTTTTATACCGAAGGCTGTCGAGAAAGCGAACAATCGGGTGCCCCATCAGTGAAATAATGAGGGCAATGAGGATGTAAACGAGGATGTCGGTAAAGAAATAAAAGAAAACAACCACAAGAATGATGAAAGGGATCCAGACATACCATTTCTTTAACCAGGTCATATTTTTTTTATGCAAAGGTAGCTAATATCTGCTATTTAATGTTCCCAATCAAATGGATTTGAAAAAAACCGAGCATATATATAATAGAGTGATTTTCAGTTAAAATAACTTGTTATGGATATTCATTTACCGAAGTCCTCGTAAAATAAATTTGTTAAATTTTCAATTTGGGTGTTCAAATCAAAAAAATGTTTTACATTTGCGATAGTTTTGTTGAAAATAGGGAATCGTGTTTTTCTGATTCAACAAATGTTTTTAATTTTTTCATTATGAATATTTACGTAGGAAACCTGAATTACAAAGTAAACGGAGATCGTTTAAAATCAATCTTCGGCGAATTCGGCGAAGTTGAATCTGCAGTAGTGATTACTGACAAATTTACGGGTAAAAGCAAAGGATTTGGTTTTGTAACCATGAACAATGACGATGATGCTCAGCGCGCAATCGCTGAACTCAACGGCAAAGAATTTGACGGACGTCAGATG